>NZ_JASGSR010000006.1:0-114102 GCF_040446015.1 Bradyrhizobium sp. INPA03-11B | reverse complement strand
GGGCGCCACCGTTACATTGACGCTCGGCTTCAACGAGGTGGTGAACGTCGTCGGCACGCCGACGCTGTCGCTCAATGACGGAAACACCGCCACCTATATTGGCGGCTCAGGAACCGGCACGCTCACCTTCCAAACGAAGGTTGCGTCAACCGATACCGCGACGTCGGCACTCGCGATCACCGGGGTCAACCTTCCGGGCGGCGCGAGCATCAGCGACGCCAGCGGTGCCGCCGCGAATCTTGCCGGTGCGGTGAAGACCTTCGCCGGTCTCCAGATCGATCCGACGAATCCCGTGCCACCGACCCAGCCGACCCCGGTCCTGCCGGTGGTGAGCCAGGTTACCGCCTCGCCGGGGACGGGGACCGAGCATTTGGGCGCCACCGTTACATTGACGCTCGGCTTCAACGAGGTGGTGAACGTCGTCGGCACGCCGACGCTGTCGCTCAATGATGGAAACACCGCCACCTATGTCGGCGGTTCAGGAACCGGCACGCTCACCTTCCAAACGAAGGTCGCGTCGACCGATACGGCGACGTCGGCACTCGCGATCACCGGGGTCAATCTTCCCGGCGGCGCGAGCATCAGCGATGCCAGCGGCGCCGCCGCCAATCTTGCCGGCGCGGCGAAGACCTTCGCCGGTCTCCAGATCGATCCGACGAGCGGCACGCCATCAAATCCGACGCCATCAGTCGCGCCGGTGCTTTCGATCGCGGATACCTCGCTGTCGGTAGCCGGGAGAGGCGGGACGGTCGACTTGGGCGTCAGCGTGAAGACCGCCGATCCCAATGATGCTGTGAGCGTGAACATCACCGGGCTGCCGAGATACGAGAGCATCACGGACAACCTCGATGGCCGCACCTACCGGGGAAGTAACATCACGCTGACCGCTGCGCAGGTCGACAGCGGCTTGACGTTGCAGTCGTACTACCGGGGAGGCGGCCATCCGGTCGCCACGCTCACGCTCACGGCAAGCGGAAAAGACCCCACCACGGGCTCGGTCACGACGTCGACCTCGCAGAGCATCACGGTGACGGATCCTCGGCCGGCGACGACCACGCACACGGCTTCGTCGGCGGATCGGAGTTTCGCGCTGCTGAACCAATACCTGGCGGGCCACAACGGCACCTGCGGGCAGGTCGTTGCGACCAATGCGCAGGGAGGGCGCTGGGGCGAAGAGGCGTGGCTGACCAGGCCGCAGCATTGATGCGACGGTTCACCCGGCTATCCGCGCCGCCGATCGGCGGCGCGGATTCGAGCTTCGACAAGTTCGATCGCCGGGTAACGAGGCTGCCTCGTTCTTTGTGAGTGCATGAAAGGGAATTTGTTGAAGCCGGTCGTGTGACCGTAGAACGGTTGAGTTGATTGATGGCGATCCAGAACGGAAATGCCGATGCCGCAGAGCTCGGGCTCAGAGCCCTGGCCCTGTTTTTGCGACTTCATGGTGTGAATGCTGATTCGGACAAAATCCGTGATCTTTGCGGGAGCAGGGCGACCAGCATCCGCGGAATGCTTCGCTGCGCCGGCGAGTTCGGCCTCAAGGCGGGCTCGTGGACGACGGATTGGACCCAGCTTGCGAAGATCCGGCTGCCCGGAATTGCTGCCTTGCAGGATGGCGGATTCTTGCTGCTCGGAAAGGTCGATGGCAACGAAGCGCTGGTGCTGCATCCCGCTTCGTCGCAACCGAAGCGCCTCACGCGCGCCGAATTCGAGGCGATCTGGGACGGCCGCCTGATCTCGACCGAGTCGCGGCACGCCGCGCGCCGGGCGCTTCATCTCTTCACCGGTTTGGGCGCCCGCGGGCGCAATGTGTTGCAGCATCTGCGCGACGGGCTGACCAGGTACGCCAGCAAGCTTTCGCTGCGGGCTCGTCGGTCCGAACGACGCGAAGCTGCCGCCGCGACGACCACGATCGAACAGGGCGACGGCGATGAATCCGGCGCAATGGCGCTTGCGGTCTTGCTGCGTTGTCACGGGATCGCGGCCGATCCGGATCAGATTCGACACCGGACCGGCACCGACCGCCTTGGCGTGACTGACATCATACGCTGCGCCCGGAATTTCGGGCTGAAGGCCCGGATGCAACGAACGGACTGGAACCGGCTTGCGGTGACGCCGCTCCCGGGGATCGCCGTGCTGCGCGACGGCGGATTTCTGATCCTCGGCAAGATCGTCGACGACAAGCTGCTTGTTCAGCGCCCGTTGGTTCCCCAGCCTGAGATGATGGGGCAAGCCGAGCTCGAGGCCATCTGGGACGGCGACATCATTCTGATGACGCGTCGCGCTGCCCTGACCGATACCTCCCGGCGCTTTGACATCAGCTGGTTCGTCGGGGCCGTCCACAAGTATCGGCGCCTGCTCAGCGAGGTGCTGGTCGCATCGTTCTTCCTTCAGATATTTGCGCTGGTATCGCCGCTGTTCTTCCAGGTGGTGATCGACAAGGTGCTGGTGCACCGCGGCATGAGTACGCTCGACGTGCTGGTCACCGGCCTTGTCGTATTGACCGTCCTGGAGACCATTCTCGGCACGCTGCGTGTGCATCTGTTTGCGCATACGACCAACCGCATCGACGTCGAGCTTGGCGCGCGGCTGTTCCATCATCTGATGGCGTTGCCGATCGCCTATTTCCAGACGCGCCGGGTCGGCGATTCGGTGGCGCGGGTTCGCGAGCTCGAGAATATCCGTCAGTTCCTGACCAGCTCGGCGCTCACGCTGGTGATCGATCTGGTGTTCACCTTCGTGTTCGTGGCGGTGATGTTCTACTACGCGACGACGCTGACGCTCATCGTGCTCGCGTCATTTCCGTTCTACATCGGTATCTCAGCCTGCGCTGCGCCGCTGTTCCGTCGACGCCTCGACGAGAAATTCGATCGCGGCTCGGAGAACCAGGCGTTCCTGGTCGAGAGCGTCGCCGGCGTGGAAACGCTGAAGGCGATGGCGGTCGAGCCGCAAATGCAACGCCGTTGGGAGGAGCAACTCGCCGCCTATGTGGCTGCGAGCTTCCGCGTGCTGAGCCTGAACAACACGGCGAGCCAGTCGGTCCAGATGATCAACAAGCTGGTGGCCGCCGCAACCCTCTACTTCGGCGCTCGCCTCGTGGTCGACGGCGCGTTGACGGTCGGCGAGCTCGTCGCATTCAACATGCTGGCGACGCGCGTGAGCGCGCCGGTGCTTCGGCTTGCCCAGCTCTGGCAGGACTTCCATCAGGCCCGCCTGTCGATCGACCGTCTCGGCGACATCCTCAACACCATTCCCGAGCCAGGCTCCGGTCCCGGCCGGGCCGCGCTGCCGGAGATCCGCGGTCACGTCACATTCGAGCATGCGACGTTCCGCTATCGTATCGACGGTCCCGAAGTGCTGCATGACGTATCGTTCAGCGTCGATCCCGGCCAGGTGGTCGGCATCGTGGGCTCCTCCGGTTCGGGCAAGAGCACCATCGCGAAGCTGATCCAGCGTCTCTACGTGCCGGAAAGCGGACGCGTGCTGGTCGATGGCGTCGATCTTGCGATGGTCGATCTCGCCTGGCTGCGGCGCCAGATCGGCGTCGTGTTGCAGGAGAACGTGCTCTTCAACCGCTCGATTCGCGACAATATCGCGCTCGCCGATCCGGCGATGCCGATCGAGCGCGTCATCGCGGCGGCTTCGCTCGCCGGCGCTCACGACTTCATCCTGGAGCTGCCCGAGGGGTATGACACCGTGGTTGGAGAGCGCGGCAGCAGCCTTTCCGGTGGACAGCGCCAGCGGATCGCGATTGCCCGGGCGCTTGTCACCGACCCGCGCATCCTCATTTTCGACGAGGCCACCAGCGCCCTCGACTACGAAAGCGAGCGCGCGATCCAGCAAAACATGAAACGGATTTCCGCCGGCCGCACGGTCTTCGTGATCGCGCATCGGCTCTCCACCGTGCGTCACGCAAACCGGATCATCTCGGTCGAGCATGGTCGCATCGTCGAGGACGGCAACCATGATGAGTTGATCCGCTCGAATGGACGGTACGCGAGATTGCACCAGCTTCAGGCAGGGCTCCATGACGCTCGCTAGTCGAAACATCATCCCGTTTCCGAAGGCCGAGGTTCGCCGCCGCCAGCACGAGATCGCATTTCTCCCGGCGGCCCTCGAAATCACCGAATCGCCGCCGTCACCGATCGGCCGCGCGATCGGGGCGAGCATTATCGCCGCATTTTGCCTCGCGCTGGTCTGGTCGTGGTTTGGTCACGTCGATATCGTCGCGACGGCGAGCGGCAAGATCGTGCCTGGTGGGCGCACCAAGCTCATCCAGCCGTTCGAGACGGGGGTCGTGCGCGCCATCCATGTCCGCGACGGCCAGAGCGTCAAGGCCGGCGAGGTCCTGATCGAATTGGATCCCACGATGAACGGAGCCGACCAGGAGCGCTACCGGAGCGATCTCTTGGCCGCGGAGCTCGAAGTGGCGCGGCTGCGGGCGGCGCTCGCGAGCGATCCGCTCGCGGCATTCCAGCCGCCGCAGGGCGCAACCGCTGCAGATATCGATCTGCATCGCCAGTTTCTGATCAGCCAGCGCGCCGAGCAGCAAGCCAAGGTTGCGGAGATCGAACGCCAGCAAGGCCAGAAGGAGGCGGAACGGTCGACCATTGCGGTCAATGTCGCGAAGATCCAGGCGACCATACCCGTGCTCACGGAGCGGGTCGAAATCCGGAAGACGCTCCTCGACAAGGCGCTCGGCTCGAAGGTCACCTATCTGTCGGAGTATCAGGACCTGGTCGGCCTCCAGCAGGATCTCATCGTGCAGCAGAGCCGGCTGCGCGAAGCCGACGCCGCCATGGCCCTGCTGAAGGAAACGCGGGACAGGGCGGATGCTGAATATCGACGGTCCACCTATGACGCGCTCGCAAAGGCGGAGCAGAGGGCCAAGAGTGCCGCGCAGGAGGTGGTGAAGGCTGAGCAGCGGACCAAGTTTCAGCAGTTGACCGCGCCGGTCGATGGCGTCGTGCAGCAACTTGCCGTTCATACGGTGGGCGGCGTGGTTTCGCCTGCGCAGGCACTGGCGGTCGTGGTGCCGAGCGACAGCCACCTCGAGATCGAAGCGATGCTCTCCAACCGCGATATCGGATTTGTTCATCCGGGACAGCGGGCGGCGATCAAGGTCGATACGTTCAATTTTACGCGCTACGGGCTGCTCGATGGCGAGGTTCTCAGCGTATCGTCGGACGCCATTACCCGCGACAAACCCCAAGGCGCGTCGAATGATCGGACGCCGGGAGGCGGGCAGGGCGGCAGCGAGCCCAGAGGGCAGGAGCTGGAATACGCCGCGCGCGTTTCCCTCGACCGCACGCAAATGCAGGTGGAGGACAAGCTGGTCAAGCTCGGTCCCGGCATGGCGGTGACGGTCGAAATCAAGACAGGCAGGCGCAGGATCATCAGCTATCTGCTTTCGCCGCTCGCCAGTCACCAGCAGGAAGCGTTGCGGGAACGCTAGATCGCGTCGCTTTGGCCACGCGCTCGCTTCACCTCTCCCCGTTGGGGAGAGGTCGATTTGCGAAGCAAATCGGGTGAGGGCCGCAGCTCTAACGAGGGACCGTAAACCCTCACCCGGCGCTGCGCGCCGACCTCTCCCAAGGGAGAGGTGACTCCGCTGCCGATCCAGTTCAACCTAATCTCACCACGCTCTAGGGAAGGCGGCCGCCCGCATCCACCATGGCGCGTCGCATCCATCTATCCGGCACGGCTCGACATCCCGCCGGGATTACCCGGCAGGATGTCAGAGAACACGGCGTCGGCTACTTCCGAAGCCGGATCGCCCCGTCGATCTTTGAGCTCACGCCCGTGCGGGCGTGGCCATTGGTGAGGGGCACCTCAAAATAGTTGGCCGCGTGGTCGATTGTGCCGAGGGGCGCGGGCCGGCTCGCTCTCGCGAGCTTGGGAAGCTCTCTCTTCGGCGGGAGGGGCCGCTCGGCGTCGGCGGTCTGATGCGCAGATCCGTTGGTTTTCGGCCAGGCCGCAGGACGATGATTGAGGCCCCAGATCGCTGCCTGCGTTCTGTTCTGAACCCGAATCTTGCGAAGGATCGCCTTGATGTGAACCTTCACCGTGGCCTCCGCAATATTGATCTTGCGGGCAATACACTTGTTGGAATCGCCCTCGATCAGACACTGCAGGATCGAGATCTCCCGCGGCGAAAGCTGCCGCGTGAGCCTGTCATCCGCCTCTGCGGCGGCGGGATCGTCATCGGTGGGTGTTGCAGCATCGTCCGTATCGCGTTCTTCGGCGTCGAGCGTGGACGTCAGGAACGCCGGCGGGAACACCGTCCCACCCATCATGACAAGTTCGATGGACTTGATGAACGCATCGCAGTTCATCACGTCGATGAAGTACCCGGTGGCACCGGCCCGGAGTGCGGCAGCCAGGTCGCTCACACGATATTGATCTGCGACGACGGCTACGCGTCCATCGGCGTGGCGACGCTTGAAGGACTCGATTTGGTCGATCGTCGGGCGAAAATCATCGCCGGTGTGAACGATGAGCAGCAGCAATGCCGAACTGGTTGAGGTCTTCCGGGGCGCATCGTCGCCGAGCAAATCATCGGCATCGGATATCGAAGTCAGGACTTGAAAACTCTCCGAGTTCAGAATTCTAGCAAGACCTTCCTTACGAAGACTGTTTTCACCAACAAGCACAATAGCAAAGGAATATCGCCGTCTCATGGAAACTCTCCCGGACGCTACAATGAAACAATGGGCGGGTCGGTTGAATCCGGCGCATTTCGTTGATCCACCCAGCTAAAAAGAACACGTACGCAAAACATTTCTCAGGTTTGGCCGATCGAACTAACCAAGCCTGAGGACGAAAAAAGCCTCGAGCCCACTCATAAATATTTAGGAATTTTAGATGCTAATCCCCAATATCCCTATATACCGTTGGTTATAGACATTGCTTCGGATGGTGCGCGTCATGAGAAGCGGGCGATGTCACGGGTGCGAGCCGGGACGCCTTTTGATGGACGCTCGCTTGGGGTGAGTCGGATCGGCGCTGCGATCACCCGTTGCTGGAAATGCGCCTGTCGGCACACCCAGGCAGTAAATTCACGGGGTGTCCGCGACAACAAATCCTTACGAAAAAGCTTCATATTGGAGTAGTTTATTACTCAATTGGGCGCCGAGCTGAACTGGAGGGACTTAAGGGTTGGTCGTAAATGCATTTCAGTCGTGTGGTGATTGCTAGCAGATATCCTGTTGTTTTATTGGGTCTCAACTGCCTGCTCGAAGCAGAACGTGATTTCAAGGTTGTTGCTCGCTGCAATGATGGTGCGAGCTGTTTCGAGGCAATACGGCGTCTTGCGCCCGATATAGCCATTTTGGACATGTCGATGCCTGACATTTTTGAGCAGGCAATGCTCGACATCGAAAATGGCGAGACATCTGCCTTGCGCCTCGTCTTTCTGGCTACCTCCGTTGAGGATCGCGATCTTGCGATGCTGGCGGCAGCGGGGGCCTACGGCGTCATGCTCCATGACGAGGAGCCCGAGACCCTCATACAAACTTTGCGACAGGTCGCGGACGGCCAGAAGATGCTGCCGCCGCCCCCGGGGGAGGAGGCCGTCTCCTGCACGCAAACCGTGATGCCGGAGAAATATCTCGCGATGCTGACGGAGCGCGAGCGTCAGATCATGAACCTGGTGTCGGAAGGCCTATCGAACAAGGAGATTGGCCGTCGTCTGAAAGTGGCCGACGGTACCATCAAGGTTCATCTGCATCACATCTTCCGCAAGCTTGAGATCAGCAACCGGACGGTTCTGGCGACGCTCGCGGTCTCGTATGCCGGGCCGGGCGGGACGTAGCGACCTTCCGTCCATGCAGCTGAAGCCGACCGCCGACATGTCGTCACGATCGCTCGAACGGTGATGCATCGATGGCGATCATTCGCGATCGTCGACTGTGTCGGCTGCTTGCGTAATCCCAGAGACTTGCAAACCCGACCAACCGCTGCGACCGCGCTCGTGCGCCGTGCGCATCTCGCTGTTTCTCGAGGCAGGGATCGAGGGCGTTTTGCCCCCCGAATGGATTGCGCGCGCCATGATCGCCGCGGAAGAGCCGCGGTGGCACGGGCGCCGGGCCTTCTTTGGCAGGCTCGGCGTCCCGTCGCTTCGACGATTGACAGGCAATTATTACATGTATAAAAATATGCAAATTCATATAATATGAGATGCCCGAATGGACGCGCATCCGCTCAAGCTCAGAGTGCAGTCGGTCGTTGCGGAGACGCCAGTCATCCGCAGCGTTGTGTTCGGTGTGGAGGGCGGTGCCGTGCCGGATTGGCAAGCGGGCGCGCATATTCGCGTGCTGCTGCCGGGCGGAGGCGACCGGCCGTATTCCCTGATGGCGCTGCCGGGCCTGCCCGAGGGCAGCGTTGCGCTCGGGGTGCTGCGCGAGCAGACGTCGACCGGCGGTTCGCAGTTCATGCATGCCCTTCAGGTCGGCGACGTCATCCGAGCGAGCGTCCCGGTCAACAATTTCGGCCTTCACGAGGGAGCCGCGCCGGCGTTGCTGTTTGCCGGCGGCATCGGCGTCACCCCGGTCCTGTCGATGGCGGCGGCGCTGAAGGCGCAGGGACTTCCGTATCGCCTGCATTATGCCGGGCGAATGCCGGGGCTGCTGGCATTCCTGCCGCAGTTGCAGACAATCTGTTCGGAGGGTTTGGCGGTTCATTACGACAGCGATGAATCCCGCCTCGATATCGCAGCAGTGCTTGGCGAGGCACCCGCAGGCGCCCACGTCTATGTCTGCGGACCTGCCGGCATGATTGACGCGGTGAAGGCGGGGGCGCTCGCCAAGGGCATCCCGGCAGACCGCATCCATTTCGAGCTGTTCAAAGCGGAGCAGCCGGGTGCGCCGAACAAGCCGTTCGAGGTCGAGCTCAAGTCGACCGGGCAGGTCATCACGGTCGCGACCGATCAGAGCATCATCCAGGCGCTGGAAGCGGCGGGGTTCGACGTGCTCTACGATTGCCAGCGCGGCGACTGCGGCATCTGCCAGTGCGGCGTGATCGCGGGCGTGCCCGACCATCGTGACGTCATTCTCAGCGATGAGGAGAAGGCGTCCAACAAGGTCATGCAGATTTGCGTGTCGCGTGCGAAGTCGGAGCGGCTGGTGTTGGATCTCTGAGCGGAGGCAAGAGGCGCCATGGCGAAATACGGAAAGAATCCCCGCGCGATCGGCGGGCTGGTGCGCGACGCCGAGGTGCATCGCGACGTCTATGTCGATCCCGAGATATTCGATCTCGAGATGGAGCATCTGTTTCCCAATAGCTGGATCTATGTCGGGCATGCCAGCCAGTTGGCGAAGGCCGGCGATTTCATCACCGCCAATATCGGCCGGCAGCCGGTGGTCGCGAGCCGCCATACCGACGGCTCGATTCACCTGTTCTACAACCGCTGTCCGCACAAGGGTGTCAAGATCGCCTCCGAGCCGTGCGGCAACACCGGAAAATTCTTCCGCTGTCCCTACCATGCCTGGTCGTTCAAGACCGACGGCTCGCTGCTGGCGATCCCGCTGAAGAAGGGCTACGAGGGCACCGGATTTACCGACACCCAGGCGAACGACGGGCTGTCGCGGATCAGGAATGTCGTCGTCTACCGCGATTTCATTTTCGCGCGGCTGAGCGAAACCGGCGTCGGCTTCGAAGATTATTTCGGCGAAAGCCTCTCGACCATCGACAACATGGTCGACCGCTCGCCGGAGGGGAAGCTCGCCGTCGTGGCCACGCCGATCCGCTACATGCACACCTGCAATTGGAAGATGCTGGTCGAGAACCAGACCGACACCTGCCATCCGATGGTGGCGCATGAGAGCTCGGCCGGCACCGCCATCAAGGTCTGGCAGCGCGAGCAGGGCGACTCCAAGGAAACGCCGATGGCGGTGCAGCTCTACGGGCCGTTCATGAGCCCGTACGAGTTTTACGAGCAAAGCGGCATCCGGATATGGCCCAACGGCCATGGCCATACTGGCGTCGCCAATTCCATCCATTCGAACTATTCTGATATCGAGGGCTATCTCGGCCAGATGGTCGCGGCCTATGGCGAGAAGCGAGCGCACGAGATCCTGGGTGAAGTCCGGCACAACACGGTCTATTTCCCGAACATCATGGTCAAGGGCGCGGTGCAGATCCTGCGCAATTTCGTCCCGATCGCGGTGGACCGGACGCTGGTGGAGAGCTGGGTCTATCGTCTGGTCGGCGCGCCCGACAAGCTCTACGAGCGGGCGCTGATGTACAATCGCTTCATCAACGCGCCGACCTCGATCGTCGGGCACGACGATCTCGAAATGTATGAGCGGGCGCAGGAAGGGTTGAAAACGAACGGCAATCA
Source organism: Bradyrhizobium sp. INPA03-11B (assembly GCF_040446015.1). Taxonomy (NCBI): domain Bacteria; kingdom Pseudomonadati; phylum Pseudomonadota; class Alphaproteobacteria; order Hyphomicrobiales; family Nitrobacteraceae; genus Bradyrhizobium; species Bradyrhizobium sp. INPA03-11B. The sequence goes on along the minus strand of NZ_JASGSR010000006.1, from coordinate 103,766 downwards.
GTGGGTCAATCTGCGCCGGCTCTACGAGAGCGGCGAGGAGGCGGACGTCACCGCTGTCATCAACGGCACGTCGGAGCGCCAGATGCGGAACCAGTTTCACGCCTGGGCCAAATTCATGACCATTGATATGGTCGAGCCGGTCGAGGCCGCGGAATGATCAGCGAAAAAACCATCACCGATTTCGTCTATCGGGAAGCCGACCTGCTCGACACGATGCAGTGGCAGGCCTGGCTCGACCTGTTTCACCCGGAGGGGCGCTACTGGATGCCGCTGGAATGGCAGCAGCAGGATCCGGTGCTGCAGCCGTCATTGATGTACGAAGACCTGCTGCTGATGAAAGTGCGTATCGAGCGGCTGGCCGGCGAACGCACGTTCAGCCAGAAGCCGAAGAGCCGCTGCCATCATCTGCTGCAGGCACCGCAGATCGTCGCCTGCGATCCGGCGGCCGGCATCTTCAAGGCGCGGACGTCTTTCATCTACACCGAGACGCGCGGCGACACGCTGGAGAGGTTCTCGGGATGGGCGTCGCACGATCTCGTTCAGGTCGGCGACCGTCTCAAGATCAAGCTCAAGCGCATCGATCTCGTGAATTTCGACGCGCCGTTCGGCAATATCCAGCTCTTCATGTGAGTGCGTCTTGACCACAGCGACCACAGTCTATGCCCGTTTCCGCGAGACCGCGCTCCGCCGGGGGGAAGCCGGTTTTCTCAACGTGCTGCCCGAGACTGCCGAGATCTACGGCATCGCCGCCGGAGAGATCTCGTACCGGGCCATGCTGGAGCGGGTGGAGCGCTGGCGCGCGGCGTTTGCGAGCCGCGGCTATGGCCAAGGCCATCGGGTCGGGCTCTTGTTGCAGAACAGGCCGGTCTTCATCGAGCTGTGGTTCGCGCTGAACGCGCTCGGTGTCTCCGTGGTGCCGATCAACCCTGATCTGCGGGTCAGCGAGCTCGAATACATCATCGCGCATTCCGAGATGAACGCCGCATTCGTGCTCGCCAAGCGCCGCGAGGAGGTCGAGACGGCGGCGCGCCAAGCCGGCCGGCCGATTCCCGTTGTGACCGACGGCGGCGAAATTCCGGCCCCGTTCGGCGGCGCGCGGCCGGCGAACGCCGGCGACGGTGCGAGCGAATGCGCGCTGCTCTATACGTCGGGGACGACCGGCCAGCCCAAGGGCTGCGTGCTGACCAACACCTACTTCCTGTATTCGGGAGACTGGTATCGCGACGTCGGCGGGTTGATCGATCTCAGCAGCGATGGCGAGCGCATGATCACGCCGCTGCCGCTGTTCCACATGAACGCGATGGCGGTGTCGCTGATGGCGATGATGTCGGTCGGCGGCAGCCTGACGATGCTCGATCGCTTCCATCCGCGCAGCTGGTGGGCATCGGTGCGCGACAGCCGCGCGACCTGCCTGCATTATCTCGGCGTCATGCCCTCGATGCTGATGAGCGCGCCACCGTCGGATGAAGACCGTGCACACAGCGTGCGGTTCGGCTTCGGCGCCGGGGTCGACAGGCTGCTGCACGCGCCGTTCGAGGAACGCTTCGGCTTTCCGCTGCTCGAGGCCTGGGCGATGACCGAGACCGGCAGCGGCGGCGTGATCGCGGCAAATGCCGAGCCGCGCAAGGTCGGCACCAGCTGTTTTGGCCGGCCGGCGCCCGAAGTCGACGTGCGGATCGTCGACGACGGCGGCAACGATGCGGCGGCGGGAATGCCGGGCGAGCTCCTGGTGCGACGGGCGGGGGCTGATCCCCGCTACGGCTTCTTCAGGGAGTACCTGAAGAACTCGGAAGCGACCGCCGAGGCCTGGAAGGACGGCTGGCTGCATACCGGCGATATCGTGTCGCGCGATAGCGATGGCGACCTGCATTTCGTCGACCGCAAGAAGAACGTGATCCGCCGCTCCGGCGAGAACATCGCCGCGGTCGAGGTCGAGTCCGTTCTCAACCGTCATCCCGCGATCCGGCAGGCCGCGGTCGCGGCAACGCCCGACCAGGTGCGCGGCGACGAGGTCGCGGCGGTCATCATCGCGGAGCAGCCCGGGGCGGACCGCGCGCTTGCCGAGGACATCGTGCGCTGGAGCCTGGAGCAGATGGCCTATTACAAGGCACCGGGCTGGATCTGCTTCGCCGAAAAACTGCCGCTGACCGCGACCGAGAAGATCCAGCGCGCAGGCTTGAAGGATTTCGTCGCAAAGCTGATGCGCGAGGGCGCGTTCTTCGACCTTCGCGACCTCAAGCGGCGGCAGGAGTGACACGTGGCAGGGAGCCGATCATGAGCCAGACCCGCACCACACTGATCACCGGAGGCAATTCCGGAATCGGCGAAGCATTGGCGAAGCAGCTCGTTGGCGAAGGACAGCGGGTCGTCTCGGTCGGGCTCGAGAAGCCTGCGTGGACGCATGACCTGCTCACCGCCTATCGCGCGGACCTGACCAGCCTGGCAGAGACGCGGGCCATTGCCGAGGAGATCTGCCGCAATCATGCGGTCGATTGCCTCGTGCACAATGCGGGCATGATCCTGCCGAACCTGCTGCCCGATGCGAAGCCGGAGGACATCCTGGCGCTGGCGCAGCTGCATCTCGGCGCCCCGATGCTGCTGACCCAGGCGGCGATAGAAGGGATGCGCTCGCGGCGGTTCGGCCGGATCGTGTTCGTGAGCTCGCGCGCCGCCATGGGCGCGGCCACGCGCTCGGCCTATTCGGCGACCAAGGCCGGCGTGCACGGCATGGCGCGGACCTGGGCGCTGGAGCTGGCGTCGGGCGGCATCACGGTGAACGTTGTGGCGCCGGGCCCGATCCTGACCGACAATTTCTGGGGCATCGTCCCGAAAGGCTCCGAGCAGCAGGACAAGATGGCGCGCAACGTTCCGGTCGGGCGGCTCGGCACCCGCGAGGACGTCGCGCACGCGATCAGTTTCTTCCTCGACGAGCGTTCGGACTTCGTCACCGGGCAGGTGCTCTATGTCTGCGGCGGCACCAGCCTCGTCGGCCTCGGTCCCTGATCGCATCAGATTAGATCAGGTCAGATCAGATCAGATCTGGTTCTGGCGGATGTTCTCGACCATCTTGGCCAGCACGCGGGCGCAGACCTCGATCTCGTCGGGGTCGATGCCGACGGTCAGGCGGTCGTAGTTGTTCTCCATGATCGGCCAGATCTTGCGCAACAGGGCTTCGCCGTCCGGGGTCAATCCGACGACGCGGCGGCGCTGGTCTTCTTCCGCGATCTCCCGCTTGACGAGGCCCGATGTCACCATCGACTCGACCATGCGGCTCGCGGTCGACTGCTCGGTGACGGCCAGCACGGCGATCTCGTTGACGGTCAGGGTCTTGTAGATGAACAGCACCGACAGCGTACGGAATACGACGTTGTTGATGTTGTGCTCGCTGAGATCGCGGTTCTGATCCAGGTTCCAGCGGTTGGCGAGCCGGTTGAACAGATAGGGAATGTAGCTCTGCAGCTGGTCCCGCGTCCGAGGTGGACCGGATTTCCATCTGCTCCTGGAGTCTTTGGCCATTACTTCCTGCGACCCTGCTTCTTGCTTTCGCTGCCAAGTTTCGAGGAGAGGGACCGCAGCATCGACAGTGCCGTCTCCAGCTCCCGCGCGGGGATGCTTTCGAGCCGTTCGCTCAGATGCTTCTTATGCACGTCGGCGGCCTTCCTGAACAGGGCCTCGCCCTTCGGCGTCAGGCGCACGATGAACGAGCGGCGATCCTCGCTCGACATTTCCTTGCTGATGAGGTCATCGGCCAGCAGGCGCTGCACCAGGCCCGAAACGTTGCCGCCCGACACTTTCAGGTTCTGCGACAACTGCCCGAGCGCCATTCCGTCCCTGTAGCGATCGAGCTGCGCCAGCACGTCGAATTTTGCGAGCGACAAGCCGAACTCCGAGTTCAGCATGGAATTCAGCGACGCAAACAGCTCGCCATGCAGGGACAGCAGTTGCAGCCAAAGCCGGGTTTCGATCTGGCCGAAGACGGGAGCTGTGCTCTCCTTGAGGGCTGACGACGTCATGCGAAGCTCTTGATGGTTTGGATCACGCCGTCGAGCTCCTTGCCGGCGCTGTCCTTCAGCGCGGCTTCCCGCAGCCGGCGCGCCCAGTCGGCGGCATCTTCGCGCGGCGCGACCAGCTTGATCGCGGCCAGCGTCTTGTCGAATTTCGACAGGCCGCGGCTGTGGGTGTCGGAATAGCCTTTGACCAGGCGCCGGCATTGCAGGATCTCGACGCCCAACTGATAGTTCGTTCGGACGGCCTCCGTCGCGGCCTTGAGCCATTCGTTCCGGTGCGCCGTCTCGATGGCGTGACGCAGCGAGCGGCGTCGGATGCCGCGCAGCCCGCCGACGACATAGAGCGCGACGAACCAGGGCAGCGAGTAGGTCTTGACCCGTCGTCCCTTGTTGACGCGACGGTCGAGCCAGCCGAGCAGGCGCGGCTTTCCGCCAAGCCAGCGGCCAAATCCCGCCGGCAGCATGCCCATGACCTCCTCCATGCGGGGATGCATGAACTCGGTGGTCTGCAGCACCTGGCCGTCGGACAGTTCGAGCTCACCCTCGATCCGCGCGCGGCGGGCCGATCGGGTCTTGAGGTCGGCAACGCGGATGACGTCATCATAGGTCATGGCGTTGGCGAGATATTTTGCGGCGGCCTGAGTGAAAACAAAATTTCGCTCGGCGCCGCCGGAGCTGCGATCGGCGGCGTGGAGCTTGCCGAGGATGTCGAGATATTCGCCGCCATAGGCGACGTCCTGGAAATCGACCACCTTCTTCAGCCCGGCGCGGCCGATGGCGTGTGCGGCCTCGGGCAGCTCCTGCGTTAGCCGGGCGGCGAGGCCGGCAAGACGGGGATCCAGAGCAGCCGGAGAGGGGGGCGTCTTGGCAAGCTCTGATTGCGCGGGTGCGGTCGGCTCCGGAGATTTTGACTGCACCCGGTCAAACGCGGCCTCGAACGCGCGGACGCTGGCCTGCGCGCCCTTGTCGCCGGCGCGGATGACGTCGAGATAGCTGTCGCGGCTGAAGCTCAGCACGCCGGCGCCTGCGAGCGCGCCGAACATCGCGGCCGAGATCACGCTGCCGTTGGCGATCGCCAGCGCATTCATGTCGAAGATGATCTCGGTCTTGGCGGCGATCCCGATGGCGCCGGTCACCGCGCCCTGGTCGGCGATGCCGTTGCCCGGCGCGATCTTCTCGCCGATCGCAAACGTCCGGTGGTTGGATGCGATCAGCGTGGTGCGGTCCGGCGTCACCAGGCCGCGCAGGATCGAGCGGCCGGCTTCCATGAACTCCGCCGCCATCACCACGTCGACGTCGCCGGGGGTCGGCATCAGCGACAGGATCGGCTTGCGGCCATCCAGCGGTGGCATCGCCTCGATATAGTAGATCGTGGCGCCGGTGCGCTGGGCAACGCCGGGCACCGAGGTCGACTGCGCGACCCAGCCATGGTTCTCGGCGAGCTGCACGATCCAGTCGGTGAGGACGCCGCCGCCCTGGCCACCCATCGCGACGATCGCGATCGAGATCGGCCGCTCGGTCGCATCACCCGCGGCGGGCAGTGCCAGCTGGACCGTTTCGTCTCTCATGCCAGAGCTCTCATGCCAAGAATCTCATGCCAAAGCCTCGAGCGCCGGACGCCGGCGATCGCGCCGCCGCTGCAGCCAGCCGATCACGGTCATCGCGACCCTCGACTTGAACTTGTCCCAGCCGGTCGGATTGTGAATGACGTCGGCGCGATAGAACGAGGGACACAGCACGGCCGCATCCGCGACCTCGCCGCAATTGCCGCAACCGACGCAGGAATTGTCGATGGCCGCAACGGGATCGTCGCGCAGGGGATCGTCGAGCTGCTTCACCGAGAGCGACGGGCAGCCGGAGAGGCGGATGCAAGCGTGGTCGCCGGTGCAGACATCCTCGTCGACGCCGAAGCGTTCCTTGACGGTGCGAACGCCGTCCTTGATCGCCTTGCTGATCTGCGGCTTCACGCGGCGCTGCTTGTTCAGCATGCATTCGGAGGAGGCGACGATGACCTTGGGGCCTTGCTCCTTGGTCGTCAGCGCCTCCTTCAACGTGTCGCGCATCCGGCCGACATCGTAGGTGCGGTCGATCTGGCGCACCCATTGCCCGCCGATGCCCTTCACGGCCTGCACGATCGAGTTGTTGGTGTTGCGCCGCTTGCTGACCGCCCGCGACGACAGGATATCCTGACCGCCGGTCGCCGAAGTGTAGTAGTTGTCGACGATGACGAAGACGCCGTCATGCTTGTTGAAGACGGCGTTGCCGATGCCGCTGGTCAGCCCATTGTGCCAGAAGCCGCCGTCGCCCATCACGGCGATCGAGCGCTTGTCGGCCTTGACGTTGAAGGCCGAGGTCGAGGCCGGGCCGAGGCCAAAGCCCATCGTCGTGGCGCCGATGTTGAAGGGCGGCAGGATCGAGAACAAATGACAGCCGATGTCGGCGGAGACATGGTGCTCGCCGAGCTCGCTCTCGACCAGCTTCATGGCGGCGAAGATCGGCCGCTCCGGACAGCCGGTGCAAAGGCCGGGCGGCCGCGCCGGCACGACCTGCTTCAGCTTCTCGATCTCGGGGTGGCTCAGCACAGCGGTTGCGTCCGGCGCCGGCGGCCGGTTGCCGAGCAGCCGCGGCTCGGTCTTCTCGAGGAACTCGCGCACACCGCCGAGCAGCACCTGCGCGGTGTAGTCGCCGCCCATCGGCAGCATGTCCTTGCCGTGGACGCGCGCCTGGATATCCCGGCGGCGCAGCACCGTGTTGATCGCCTGCTCCAGATATTCCGGCTGGCCTTCCTCGACGATCAGGACGGCGTCCTTGTCGAGGCAGAACTCCGCGACCTCGGTGTCGATCACGGGGTAGGTGACGTTCATGACGTAGAGCGGGATCTGGGTGTTGCCATAGGCATCCGACAGCCCGAGATACTGCAGCGCGCGGATGACGTTGTTGTACATCCCGCCCTGCATGATGATGCCGACCTTGCCCTGCTTCGGCCCCATCCATTCGTTCAGCCGGTTGTCCCTGACGAAGTTGATGGCCGCGGGCAGCCGCGTCCTGATCTTCTCCTGCTCGTGCTCGTAGGCCGCCGGCGGCAGCACGATGCGGCCGACGTCGCGCTTCGGATTGTTCAACGCGTCCTTGATGGTGTGCGCCGGCCTGACATTGTCCTTGCAGGCAAAGCTTCCGTGCATGTGGCAGGCACGGACGCGCACCTCCAGCATGACAGGGGTGTTGGACACTTCCGAGAGCTCAAAGCCCTTCTCGATCAGATTGACGATGCATTCATGATCGGGGCGCGGATCCAAGAGCCAGATCTGCGATTTCATCGCAAAGGCATGGGTGCGCTCCTGCATGATCGAGGAGCCCTCGCCGTAATCCTCGCCGACGATGATCATGGTGCCGCCGGTGACGCCGCCGGAGGCGAGATTGGCGAGCGCGTCGGAGGCGACATTGGTGCCGACCGTCGACTTCCACGCGACCGCGCCGCGCAGCGGATACATCACCGAGGCCGACAGCATCGCCGCAGCCGCAGCTTCATTGGCGGAGCTCTGGAACACGACGCCGAGATCGTCGAGCACGTCCTTGGCGTCGGCCAGCACGTCCATCAGATGCGAGATCGGCGAGCCCTGATAGCCGCCGACATAGGCGACGCCGGATTGCAGCAGCGCCTTGGTGATGGCGAGGATGCCTTCGCCGCGGAAGGTGTCGCCGTCGCCGAGCCGGAGATCCTCGACTTCACGAGCAAAAGACCGTTCAGCCATTGCACCCTCCAGAAATATGCGATAGCATACGTTTACATGTAAAGTAAGTCAACGCTGCGCCATGCCGTCAGACTTCACGGATCTCCGCTCCGGACGGCGATCATGAGCCAGCGACAGGGTAGGGCCAATGCTGAAGCTGCCGCGCTTTAGAGCCGCCGCCGTCCAGGCTTCACCTGTATATCTCAATGCCAGCGCGACTGCCGACAAGGCCGCCTCACTGGTGCGTGAGGCCGCGGCGAACGGCGCGCGGCTGGTCGCATTCCCCGAAGTGTTCGTGCCCGGCTATCCCTATTGGAACTGGATCACCGATCCCGTCACCGGAAGCGCCTGGTTCGAGAAGCTCGTCAAGGCATCGGTGCTGGTGCCGGGCCCCGAGATCGACATCGTCCGCAAGGCCGCGCGCGACACCTCTTGCTATGTCGTGCTTGGCGTGAACGAGCGCAGCCCGGTGTCGCTCGGCGCCATCTACAACACGCTGGTCTTCATCGGCCCGGACGGAACGCTGCTCGGCAAGCACCGCAAGCTGGTGCCGACCTGGGCAGAGAAGCTGACCTGGACCGGCGGCGACGGCTCGAGCCTGCGCGTCTACGAGACCGAGATCGGGCGCCTCGGCGGGCTCGCATGCGGCGAGAACACCAACACGCTCGCGCGCTTTGCGCTGCTCGGGCAGGGCGAACTGGTCCACGTCGCCAGCTACATCTCGCTGCCCGTCGCGCCGCCGGACTACGACATGGCGGAGGCGATCAAGCTGCGCGCCATTGCCCATTCCTTCGAAGGAAAGATCTTCACGATCGTGTCTTGCTCGACCGTGTCGGAGGAGATCATCGCGGCGATGCAGACCGTCGTTCCCGACGCGCGGGCGCGCCTGCAGCGCAAGTCGAGCGCATTCTCCGGCGTGATCGGGCCGGACGGCCGTCTCGTCGGCGAGCCGCTGATCGACGATGAAGGCATCGTCTATGCCGATATCGATCTCGAGCGCTGCATCCAGCCGAAGCAGATGCACGACATCGTCGGGCACTATAACCGGTTCGACATTTTCGATCTCAGGGTCAATCGCCGTCCGCAGACGCCGCTCGGCCTTGCGGAAGGCGAGCGCCCGGCAGCGGAGGCCGCGGAGCAGGCCGGGTTCGTGTCAATTCCCGGCAGGACGGAGTGATCGGACGTGTCGATCCAACGACGCCACGAAGCGCGAACCCTCCTCAGCGTCGTCCTGGTTTCGCCAGGACGACAGTTGTGGATGCGGCGGCAGAACCGCGTGAGACGCGACGTCGTGAGACAGACGTCATCAGATAAGACTTGGAGGACAGCATGGGCGAGAACATCATCGGTCGGGCCAATGTCGAGGATACTCCGGAGCTCAAGGCCTATTACAAGGACCTGGAGAAGTTCGAAGCCGGCGCGCTGTGGACGGTCGCCAACAAGATCGAGCCGTGGCAGCCGCAGTCGGCGTCCGTTCCCGTGCTCTGGCGCTACAGCGATCTGCGTGAGCACGTGCTGCGCTCGGTCGAGCTGGTCTCGCCCGAGAAGGCGGGACGGCGGGTGATCTACCTCAACAATCCCGGCCGCCGCGACGTGTCGGCCGCGGTCGGCTGGCTCTATTCAGGCCTGCAGGTGATGCATCCCGGCGAGGTGGCGTCGGCCCATGCGCATTCGGCCTCCGCGCTGCGCTTCATCATGGAAGGAGCGGGCGCCTACACCATTGTCGACGGTCACAAGATGACGCTCGGCGCGCGGGATTTCGTGCTGACGCCGAACGGCACCTGGCACGAACACGGCGTCGAGGCAAACGGCTCGGTCTGCATCTGGCAGGACGGCCTCGACATTCCGCTCGTCAATGCGCTGGAGGCCAATTTCTTCGTCGTGCACCCGAAGATCCAGCAGGAGGAGTCCGGCTATCCCGTCGACGACATGACCAAGACCTGGGGCAATCCCGGACTTCGGCCGGCGGACTCGCGCTGGTCGAACGGCTATTCGCCGATGTTCAAATATGAGTGGGAGCCGACTTACGAGTCGCTCGGGAAATATGCCGCCGCGACCGATGGCTCGCCCTATGACGGCATCCTGATGAACTACGTCAATCCGATCACCGGCGGACATGTGATGCAGACCATCGGCGCGAGCATGCAGATGCTGCGGCCGGGCGAGAAGACCAGGTCGCACCGGCACACCGGAAGCTTCGTCTACCAGGTCGCCAAGGGGCACGGTTATTCCGTGATCGGCGGCAAGCGCTTCGAGTGGCAGGAGCGCGACATTTTCTGCGTTCCGTCCTGGGCCTGGCATGAGCACGGCAACGCATCCGAAAGCGAAGATGCCTGCCTGTTCTGCTTCAACGATCTGCCCGTCATCGAGGGGCTCGGCCTCTACCGCGAAGAGGCCTATGGCGACAATGCCGGCCATCAGCCGGTCGCGGCCTGACATTGCCCCACAGAATTCAACCCGAATAACCCGATCAAGCCTTCATGCGTCTTGTCACCTACACTTTGGGCTCCAGCGGCGCCCGCCTCGGGGCCGTCGTCAACGGATTGGTCGTCGATGTCGAGCGCCTCGGCGCGTCACGCGGCCTTGCCTGGCCGGCCGACATGCTGTCCTTCATCGATAACGCCGTCACGCTGCTGCCGGCGTTGCAGCAATGCCTGGACAGTGCCAACGGAGGCCTGCCGGCCGGTGCAGCCGCTCCGATCGAGGATGTGAAGCTGCTGGCACCGATCCCGCGCCCGCGCAAGAACATCTTCGGCATTGGGCTGAATTATCGCGCGCATGTCGCGGAGTCCGCCAGGAGCCTGGACACCGACAAGGATCTGCCGAAGCAGCCGGTGGTGTTCTCCAAGCCGCCGACCTCGGTGATCGGGCCGGGCGCGGCAATCCAGCACAATGCCGGCATGACCCAGCAGCTCGACTGGGAGGTCGAGCTCGCCGTCATCATCGGCAAGACCGCGACCCGCATCCCGGTCGCGAAGGCGATGGATCACGTCTTCGGCTATTCCGTGATGATCGACATTTCCGCGCGCGACAATCGCCGCGCCGGGCAGTGGATCTTCTCCAAGGGCATGGACACCTACGCGCCGTTCGGCCCCTGCATCGTGACCGCAGACGAGATTCCCGATCCGCATGATCTCAGGCTCTGGCTGACCAAGAACGGCGTCATGAAGCAGGACTCCAGCACCAAATACATGATCTTCGACATTCCGGCCCTGATCGCCGACATCTCGTCCGGCATGACGCTCGAGCCGGGCGACATCATCGCGACCGGAACGCCCGAAGGCGTCGGCGCCGGCATGAGCCCGCAGGAATGGCTGTGGCCCGGTGACGTGGTCGAGGCCGGCGTCGATGGCGTCGGCGTCATCCGCCACCCGGTCGTCGCGATCTGATGACGTCGTTCTCGTTCGATCGCGAGCTGAGGTTCGGCGATTGCGATCCGTCGGGGATCGCTTATTTCCCGTCCTACCTGAACATCCTCAACGGCGTGGTCGAGGAGTTCTGGGCGTCGATCGGCTTTCCGTGGCCGGAGCTGATCACGATCCGCAAGATCGGGACCCCGACGGTGCACCTGACCTGCGACTTCTCACGGCCGTCGAAGTTCGGCGACCGCCTGACATTCGGCCTGTCCATCGTCAGGATCGGCCGCGCGTCGCTGCATCTGTCGCACGTGGTCACGGGCGCAGATGGCCTGCGCTGGCGCGCGCGGCAGATCCTTGCCGCGACCTCGCTCGCCGATCATCACGCGATACCCTGGCCCGATGACGTGCGCGCGGCGCTGATGTCGCATCTGCAAGCCGGCGAGGAGGCGGTGCCATCATGATCTCGCTGTTCATGACGTTCTCCGATCCGAAAGGCGAGCGGCGAATTGATGCGGACGATCTTGCGGCCGCGGTTGCCATGATCGGGTCGATTCCGGGGATGGCCGAGGGCCTGCTGTTTACGCCGCTGGAGCAATCGGTCGATCATCCCTACAAGGCCGACGGGGCCGGGCCGGTTTTTACCCTCCAGCTGCGTTTTCCGAACCTGTTTGCGTGCGAGGCCGCGATGGATCGCGGCGGCGTGCTCGCAGGTCTTGCGGCAGGTCGCGGACGGCCGAGTCTTGCCGGATTAGACGTGACGCATCAGGCGATGGTGACGCGCGCCTTTCCGGTCGACGACGCCAGGCATGCGAACGGGACGGTGACGCCGTGCAGCTACCTCGTGCATTATCCCGGACCGGCCGACGACATGAATGCCTGGAATCTGCATTACCTGGAGCATCATCCGTCGATCATGCGGACCTTCCCTGACGTCCGCCAGATCGAGATCTACACGCGGATCGATTGGGTCGACCGGCTGCCGTCGCGGCGGGTCGAGTACATGCAGCGCAACAGGCTGATGTTCGACAGCCCGCAGGCGCTTGCGCGCGCGCTGGGCTCCGACGTGATCAAGCGCATGCGCGCCGACTTCGTCCAGTTTCCGCCGTTTGCCGGCGGCAACAAGCATTTTCCGATGCTGACGAGGGTGGTGCGGCCCGTAGCATGATGGGATCAAGGCCGGTTGCGAGCCGCGCTGGAGATGCGCTCCTTGACTTAGGCCGTGAGCCCATAAAGCTGCCAGCGCACGGCTTGCAGAGTCCGCTATGCCTCGATAGCGACCAAATTCTGCAGCGCAGTTAAATGACGCGAAGGGCCAACAGCAGACCTGAGCATTTGCAGAAAACTGTTGAGCGGCTACTCAATCACTTCATCGGCGCGCATCAGGACAGAGGGCGACATATTCAGACCGAGCGCTACCGCTGTTCGTTTGTTGATCACAAGCTCAAAACTGGTCGGCTGTTCGATTGGCAATTCGGCAGGATTAGCGCCCTTCAATATCTTGTCCACGTAGGTTGCCGCTCGCCGCCAGATATCCTCGATGTTGGCGCCATAGGAGACGAGGCCACCGACATCGACATACGACCTCAGCTCATACATTGTTGGAATGCGGCTCAGCGCGGCCAGTTCGACGATTTGGCTGGCGTGGCTAAAGAGAAGGCCCGATGCCGGAATGAGGAGTGCGCCAGCTCCCGCCGTGGCCGCGGTCTTGAAGGCTTCCGCGATTTGGGCTGCATCGCGAACCTCGACTGACAGAAGCTTCCACCCGAGTGCCTGGCCTACAGCCGCGGCTGCTGGCCACAAACCGGCGTCCGTCGAATCCCAGAATACCGCCACAACCTCTGCGCTTGGAACGAGTTCCTTTAGCAATTCTAGGCGTTTTCCCGTGAGCTCCAGAGTTTGCATGCTCATCCCGGTGAAGTTTCCACCCGGGTGGGCAAGGCTCTGAACGAGCCCTTGGCGCACGGGATCAGAAGCAGCCGTCATAACGACGGGAATCGTCGTCGTTGCCTGCTTCAGTAAGGAGAGCGACGGTCCACCGCCAGTCGCAACAATGACATCGAGCTGGAGACCGGCCAGTTCGGCAACCGCCGCGATGCTGTCGGTGCCGCGCGGCTCGGTCACGAAATCACGGCCGTAAACGTAACCCAGTTCCGCCATTCCGCGCAGAAACGCACGTACGGTTCGGTTTGGCGGCAGCGGCCCCGTCATGTCAGTAGTCGGCCCGCCGATGCTGACAATTCCGATGTGCGCCATCTTCCGTGCAAGCTGAGCACGTGCTGCAATCGGCCACGCCGCAGCACCAACAACAAGTGCAATGAACTCGCGTCGCCTCACTCGCGCCCTCATCTATCGAGGCGGGATCAAGGTATCATATTGTCTGACCACGACGCCCTGCAAATTTGGTGTACCGCGATCGGCAGACGGCAGCGAGGGCCGCTTTGGGTCTTGGCCGTGTAAAAACGGCTTCGGCGGGACACGATCCGGAGGGCCGGGACTGAGTGTGGCTCAGGCCACGATCGCGGCGATCAGTGGCTTGGTCCCGACGATGTTCATGACGCGGGTCAGATTATAGGCGAGGACCGAGAGTGCCATCTCGGCGGCTACTTTTGGAAGCGTTTTCGTCAGGAAGTGTGTCGCCCCCATGCGGGCCTTCATGGTGCCGAATGGGTGTTCGACTGTCTCTCGACGCTGGCGCATCGCCTCTGGCTTTGCGTCGAGGCGCTGCTGCACTGCCTCGAGCAGGTGCTCGTGTTCCCGGCGAAGCAAGCATCTGCTTCTCGTAGACAGCAAGCTTGCCCATTTCCTCCTTTAGTTTGGTTAGCTTCTCGGTCAGCCTCGTCACCTTCGCGGCCAGCGCCTCGCTCGGCTCCTGTCGGTCGGCCGTGTCAAGTTGGCTCAGATAGCGCGCGACGCTGATCGTCGCGTTCGGTCCGACCGTGCAGGGTTATTCGGTCTGGAAACTCCGCAATGCACACGCAGACCGGAGCTCGCGGGTCATTTACCGGCAGCGGATCGCTGCGTCAGGCAGCCAACGCATCACCTTTGCCGACCAGCGGATCGCAGGTCGTTTGAGCGATCTTTCCCGCCGAGTTGAAACGGAAGCGCATCCGAAAGGTCTGCCCACCGCAAGCGCGGTACTCGAGACAAACGCCGCTCGTTTCCGGCACGACTGCCTTGATCTCGAAGGCGCCGGGGCCCTGATCGAGCAGCTTCAGCGTCCAGTACGCGCGCAACGCACACCGTCCTTCGAACCGGCCGCCTTCGCCGCAGTCCACCGTGGCATCGTCATCGTACAGTTCGAGCAGGTCCGGCAGGCGCACATGTCTGCAAGCGTCCAGCCAATCGACTACGATCGCTACAGCATCGAAAACCTCTGATGTGTTCGACATCACCGACCTCGTTCTGCCATCGCCCCATCCGCAGGCTAAGGATGGCAGCATGAACTGAGCCTGAACCGCACCGCGGCGGCCGGAACCTGTAGCGCGGCTGGCGAGAGTGTGAGTGCCAAGGGCGGTGGACGGGAACTCTGGGCGCCTCGCCCGGAAGGAACTTCCGTTCTTGGCATCAATTATTCTTGGCATCTATTGATGAGTAGTCGGCCAAGAGACTGGAAAAGAGATCGTGCGCGTCCGAGATCCCTACATTCCAAGACGGTCTTCGGAGCCTTCAGAGGATAGCAAGGAGTACAGGCGAGTTCGTCAAGCGCAGGCGGAGCGGTTCTACAGGGAAATTCTCGCGGAACTGCTTGACGCCAAGCTTCCGTTCCTGGTTGGGGGCGGGTACGCCGTTAATGCGCACACTGGCGCAAGAATCCCGACGAAGGACCTGGACATCTTCACGACCAGGGCTGAATTGCAACGACTGCTCGCTCACCTGAATCGCGGTGGTCGCCGAGTGTCAATCGTCGACGATAAGTGGCTCGGAAAGATCTACTACGGCGAGTATTTCGTGGATGTCATCTTCGGATCGAGCAATGGCATGGTTCCGGTCCAGGAAGGATGGTTTCACCACGCTCGCGAAGCTCAAGTACTGGGGCTTGGCGTACTGGTTATCGATCCCACCGAGCTCATCTGGTCGAAGGCCTTTATCCAAAAGCGATCTCGCCATGATGGCTCGGATATCGCGAACATCATATTGAAGCAGAGCAGCCGAATCGATTGGCAACGCCTCCTGGCCTATTTCGATGCTCATTGGGAAGTGCTGCTCTCTCATCTGCTGATCTTCCGATGGATTTACCCGAGTGAGCGGGATGCCATTCCGTCATGGCTGCTCGACGAGCTTCTCGAACGACTGAATCGGCAGCGCGAACTTCCGCCAACAGCAGCCAGGATATGCCGCGGTCGAATGTTGTCGCGCTCCGATTACCAGAACGCCGTCGAAGTGTGGGGATTTTTGGAAGCCAAAGGCAAATGCGACGATGACCAATGACACATCATTCACATTCGCGAGCATGGGCGACCTTCATGTGAAGGATGGCCAGCCGGGCTCGCTTCGCGAAGTATTCCGCCAAATCTCAAAGAGCGCCGGGGCACTGGTTCTTTGCGGCGATCTTACCGATACCGGAACTCCGAGTCAGGCGCGCGTTCTGGCGGAGGATCTGCGTGCGTGCACCGTCCCGGTGATCGGCGTTCTCGGAAACCACGATTACGAGTCGGGGCATGTCGACGAGGTGAAGCAGATTCTTTGCGATGCGGGCCTACGCCTGCTGGACGGGCAGGCGACCGAAGTAAATGGTGTGGCATTTGTGGGAGTAAAGGGCTTTGCGGGCGGGTTCGGACCGCGCATGCTCAGTTCATTCGGAGAACTCGCGATCAAGACGTTCGTTGCTGAAGCAGTGAACGAAGCGATGCGACTCGAAAATGTGATGCGCACCGTGAACAGTCAGCGTGCCGTTGTCGTCCTGCATTACGCGCCGATCGTCGAAACGGTCGAAGGCGAACCGCTGGAGATCTATCCGTTTCTCGGATGCTCGCGCCTTGCCGAGACCATTGACCGCTTCAGAGTGAGCGCGGTGGTGCATGGCCATGCACACCGCGGCAAGTATGAGGGGCGCACCCCGGCCGGAGCGCGCGTGTACAATGTCGCCGTGCACGTGCAGAAGCCCGATCACTTGCCTTATGCCCTGATTACGGTCTAGCGGTCGGCTTTGCGGAGGGCGTTGCACCCAACCACGGGCCAGTGGCGGGTCTGCGTGTTCAACCCGATGGCTCGCGGGCATGTTGCCACAGACCTCGATCGCAGCCCGGCCTCGGCGTCGTGCTCGTATCCTACCGGGTTATCGAAGGAGTGCCTCTGGATTTGCTGCCCCTACTGAACCATGCGACTGACGAACTCATCGCGTCCTATGGATACATCGCGATCTTCACGATCATCCTGCTCGAGAGCGCCGGCGTTCCCTTGCCAGGCGAAACCACGCTCGTCGCGGCGTCCATTTACGCTGGCTCGCATCATGGTCTGGATATTCGGTGGATCATCGCGACTGCGGCCGGCGCCGCGATTCTGGGCGACAATATCGGCTATTGGGTGGGCCGCACGATCGGGCGCAAGGCGCTGCTCAAATGGGGCAACTGGATCGGCCTGGACCAGCGCAAGCTCGATCTGGGCGAGTATCTCTTCCTGCGCCATGGCGGCAAGATCGTCTTTCTCGGACGCTTCATAGCGGTGCTCCGCGTGTTTGCCGCGGTGCTCGCCGGCGCCAATCGTTTCCCGCTATGGCGATTCTTGCTCTTCAACGCACTGGGCGCGATCACCTGGGCAGCAGTCTTCGGCGTCGGCGGGTATCTGTTGGGCCACAGCTTCGGTCGCGTAACGGGCCCGCTCGGCTGGCTGACGCTCGCAGCGGCGGGGATCACTATCTTCTACCTGTGGCGCTACTACAAACACCATGAGCAACAACTGCTCCAGGAGGCAGAACGCAATTTGTCCGTATTGCGGCAGCGGTACCGTCGTCCGAGGACCTAGCGTCTTGGCCGCGCTCAGACGTTCCCTCCGGTGGCCGCTGATCTGCGGCACCAGGGGATCGACGCGGAGGCCACGCCGCGGTTTGTGCGGGGTGTCGGGATGCGCGGATTACCCAACGGCGCTGCAACGCATGGAGTGGATCCGGGGGTGCGGCAAGACATGATCCGTCAGTTGAGATAGGAACATGACGAACGGCACAAAACTCCGGGGCGGACAAGCAATGAGCACCCCTAGGAAGCGGCGATGCGTGGAAACACCAGGCGGTCCGCAGCGCCTATGCAGCGGTGGCGCAGGCGCTGGCCAACAGTCCCGACGCGCGCCCTGCCTAGCTACTTCCCAGGGCAAATTGCTCGTAGCTAGTACTATAAGACTTTCTGGGATCACCGGTTTGGGTCATCTTCGACCGATTCAGCCGGTCTTGCCTTGGGGATTCATGTCTGCTTCGCTCCGATAGTGACCATGGTGCTGCGTCGCGGCGCACTCGCGCGATGGGCCAATTTCGGACTCCGAACGGGCGGCGTACCGTGGCATTCTGCCCCGTTCAGGCCCTGCAGCATGCAATTCGGGGCGAAGTTTTTCGGCTTCACCAAAGGGGTTACAATGCGCAATCTATTCTTAGCGTTGACCGCCATTGCGTTTTCGGTCGGCCCAGCATTTGCGGACGATGACTTTCCGGGCACCTACAAGCTTGTTAGCGCTACCCGAACCGTTGTCGAAACCGGCGAGACTAAAGATGCATACGGCAAGAACCCGAAGGGTTACGTCATGTACGGGCGGGACGGCCGAATGTTGGTACTAGTAACACACGACGGCCGGTCAAAGCCTTCGCGTTCGGACATGACAGACCAGGATCGAGCCGACCAGTACCGCACGCTGAACACATACGGCGGCACATACACGTTCCACGGTGATTCGGTTGAACATCACATCGACATAGCGGGCAACGAGACACGAGTAGGAACCACTGAGATTCGACAGATTAAGCGAGACGGCAATCGATTGATCTACGCAACGAAGCCGCAGCCGTTCTCGGCCGACGGAAAAATGAGCGTGATCACCTTGGTGTGGGAAAAGCTCAAATGACTGACGGCCTCTCTAGTCGAGATTGACGTCGGAAGTCCGCTCCGGGTCATTCGCGACTGGGGCGAGCCGGCAGCGAGTCCGGTCACGTCCGCTGCGCCGCCGGAAGCGGAAGTCAATTGAGAGCATTGGCGACATGGTGACGGGGGCGAAGCCGCGAGAATCGGAAATTGCAGTGGCTCGCGCCGCCAGCCAATGTTTGCGTTCTTTCCAGGTGGATGCCTCGCGCCGCATAGGCGTCGAAATCAAGCCCGCAAATGTTCGGCAGGATTTCCTTGTCTCCATGGCGAGCTGCGAATTTGCAAAAGCCGCAAGCCTTGTAATTGATTCCGAATTCAAACTTGTCACCCGGGCTCGGTTCGACGAAATCGTAGACGAAGTCTTCGGGAAACTCGTTCCGATGACTCTCTGTAGCGCTTTCTGTCGCCTGTTCGCGCAGCAAAGCCTGATTCTCAGGCGACATGAATTGACGCCCTGAGGCAAGGCGTTCCGCCTCGGGCTCCGTGAGCAATTGCGCCTTGTAGGTTTCACGTTCGATTTCGCCGATTATGGAAACCGGCACGCCGTGCCGCCGGAGCACCCGGCTGATGGCCATGAAGCCGGTGAGGCGCATGAAGAAATCGCTCATGCGACTTGCCGCGCCTCCGACATAGGGTATCTGGGTGAGCACGATCTGGAATTCGTCCATCACCTCCTGCCGAACTCGATCGATATCGGCGAGATGCGCGCGATCGCGCAACATCGCGTCGGCAAGGTCGAGGCGATGGCGCATGGCGGCCTCCATTGCGCCGCGATGCGACTCGTAAAACGGATGGATGGTCTCAGTCATTGGACACCTGACACGGTTGGATCGTTGCGACGTTGAGAAAGCTGGTGGTTTCATTCGGCGGCGATCGCCTCGATCTCCAGCAACCATTTGCTGTCGACGGTCTCGGCGATCACGACCGTCAGCGCGGGCTGATGCTCGCCGAGCATCTTGCGACGAATGGTGCGGTTGGGCACGACCTGATCCCGGCCGGTCAGGAACGTGGTGACCTTGACCAGTTGCTCGACGCGAAGGCCTGCGGCGGCGAGCACCTCCATGACGTTGCGCCAGGCCTGCTCGCATTGGGCCTCAAAACCATCCGGCACGGTGCCGTCTGATCTCTCAGGCACCTGGCCGCTGATGAAGAGCAGCCGGCGATGCTGCGTCAATTCAAGTCCCATGCAGTAACCGCCGGCGGGCGGGTGGAGCGTTGCGGGATTGTGGCTGACGATGTGAGCTGGCGGCATCGGGTGTCTCCGGATTGCGGGCTGACCGTATCCGGCGGCGTCGCCGCGGCGCAAAGCATGTTTGCTGCGGTTCAGGGCAAGAAAATCTATTGCAAGGCTACGGCCGGTCGGTGTCAAACTCCCGCGCGATGACCTACACCCTTCCACCTCTCAACGCGCTCCGCGCCTTCGAGGCCGCTGCGCGGCATCTCAGCTTCAAACTCGCCGCGCACGAGCTGCACGTGACGCCTGCCGCGGTGGGGCAGCAGGTGAAAGCGCTGGAGGCGCGCCTCGGCGTGCAGTTGTTCGAGCGGCTGCATAAGCAGCTGATCCTGACCGCGGCCGGTCAGGCCTATCTGGCCGGGGTTTCCGAAGGCTTTCGGCAGATCGCGGACGCGACCGCGCAATTGAAACCGGCAGCTGCGGTGCTGCTGCAATTGGGGGTCCACGGCAGCTTCGACCTGCGCCGCCTCAAATTGGCGGAGTTTCGCAGCGCGCATCTGGAAATCGGTTTGCAGGTGCTGCAGCCCGCCGGCTTGCACGAGTTGGCCGAGGGCAAGGTCGACCTGCTGATAGCCCGCGGCCTTGGCCACCATCCGGGCCATCGCTGCGACCGTGTCAACGAGGGATCCGGCTTGGGCGATTGGCTGATTGTGCCTGAAGGCACCGCAGATTGTCCCGAGGTCGTCAGCTTCCGCGAATGGCTGCGCGCTGTGATGGCCGAGAACCCGCTCGCAAACCACCGCTCTCGACTGGTCGGATAGCGGACTTGCGCTGCGATGATGGCAGTACACTCCTGATTTGCCCGACGTGTCAAGGTGATTTCGTAAAAAACGAATTCGCCCTCGACGCCCGCCGGCTACTGTGCATGGGGTTGTTTTCGATATTTTGGTGTCAGTGCCCGCCGAGGTAGGCGGTGATCAGCCGGGGATCGTGGATGAGGTCCTTGGCGGGGCCTGATTGCACGACCTCGCCGGTCTCCAGTACGTAGCCGTAATCGGCCGTCTCGAGCGCGGCGCGGGCGTTCTGCTCGACCAGCAGGATCGACACGCCGAGGTCGCGGAGCGAGGCGATGGTGCGAAAGATCTCGCGCACGATCAGCGGCGCGAGGCCGAGGCTCGGCTCGTCGAGCATCAGCAGCGCGGGCTTTGCCATCAGCGCGCGTCCCAGCGCCAGCATCTGGCGTTCGCCGCCGGAGAGGGTGCCAGCGGCCTGACGTTGCCGCTCCCTCAGCCGAGGAAAGCGATCATAGACCTCGTCCAGCGTCTTCTGGACGCCGGACCGATCGCGCAGGCTGTAGGAGCCGAGCAGAAGGTTGTCGGCAACCGACATGTCGGAGAACAGCTCGCGCTTCTCCGGAACGAGGCAGAGCCTGCGCTCGACGCGGTCCTCGACCGACATTTTCCGGATGTCGCTGCCGCGGAACACCATACTGCCGCGCGATGCGAGCAGGCCGATGGCAGCCATCAGCAACGTGGTCTTGCCGGCGCCGTTCGGGCCGATCACGGTGACGATCTGCCCCTCGTCGACCGACAGTGAGACGTTGCGGACGGCCTCGACGTTGTCGTAGCAGACGGTGACGTCGGTCATGGACAACATCTGGCTCATGCGACGCCTCCGAGATAGGCCTCTTGCACCCGCTCGTCGCTGCGGATCGCGCTCGGAACGCCCTCGCAGAGCTTGGAGCCGAAATCGAGCACCACGATGCGGTCGACCAGCGACATCACGAACTCCATGTCGTGCTCGACGATCAGGATGGTCAGGTGATCCGCCCGCAGCGAGCGGAGCAGCTCCGCCAGCCGCAGCTTCTCCTGGCGGCGCAGGCCCGCCGCCGGCTCGTCCAGCACCAGCAGCGCGGGATCCGCGGCGAGGGCGCGCGCGATCTCAAGGATGCGCTGGTTGCCGAGCGGAAGATTGCCCGCGAGCTCGAACGGCTTGTCGCCGAGCCCGACGCGCTCGAGCTGCATCAGCGCCTCGTGGCGGGCGCTGGCTTCCTCGCGTTGATTGAGACGAAAGGCGCCGGCGAACAGGCCGCTGCTGGTTCGGCCATAGGTGCCGAGCATGACGTTCTCCAGCAGGCTCATGCGCGGCCGCAGCTTGACATGCTGGAAGGTCCGGGCGACGCCGGCCTTGGCGATGCGGGATTGCGGATCGCGCACGATCGAGCGTCCGGCGAAGACGATGTCGCCCTTGCTGACCCGCAGCGCGCCGGTCAGGCAGTTGAACATCGTGCTCTTGCCGGCGCCGTTCGGGCCGATCACGGCAAGGATTTCGCCCGATCTTACCTCGAAGCTGACATTGTTGACCGCGACGAGGCCGCCGAACCGGCGCTCCGCGCCGTCGACCTTCAGAAGCAGTTCGCCCGGCGTCGGCTGCGGGCGGCGCGGCAGCGGCGGCGCCGGCTTTGGCCGCTCACGCCGGATCTTCGGCAGGTGGCGCGCGATCGAGGGAACGATGCCCTGCCGCGCCCATTGCAGGAACAGGATGAACAGCGCCGAGAAGGCGACGATCTCGAGCTGCCCGGATGCGCCCTTGGCGATCAGCGGCAGATAATCCTGCACGCTGTTCTTGAGCAGGGTGACGATGGCGGCGCCGACCACGCCGCCGAGCAGGCTGCCGGCGCCGCCGACCATCGTCATCATCAGATATTCGATGCCCATGCTGGCATCGAACGGACCCGGGCTGATGAAGCGGCTCATATGCGCGTAAAGCCAGCCGGAGAGCGAGGCGAGGAAGGCCGCGATCACAAATGTCACGAGCTTGATCCGGAAGGCGTTGATGCCGAGGCTCTCGACCAGCGTATTGCCGCCGCGCAGCGCCCGCATGGCGCGGCCGAGCCGCGAGTCCAGGAGATTGTAGCCGAGCAGGAGCACCAGGGCGACGATGCCCCAGATCAGGTAATAGATTTGCCCGCTGGAGACGAGCGCGAACGAGCCGACGCTGATCGGCGGGATCGACGAGATGCCGTTGAAGCGGCCGAGCCCGTCGACGTTGCCGAACAGGAAGCCGATCGCAAGGCCCCAGGCGACGGTCGACAGCGACAGGAAATGGCCCTGAAGCCGCAAGGTGACGACGCCGAGGATGGCCGCGACACCGCAGGTCAGCACCACCCCGAACAGCAGGCCGAGCCAGGGCGATTGCCCGTTGAGGGCCGAGACCCACGCCGTCGCGTAGGCCGCGATGCCGACGAACGCAGCCTGTCCGAACGACACGATGCCGCCGACGCCGGTGAGCAGCGCAAGGCCGATGGCGACGAGCGAATAGATGCCGATATAGTTCATCAGCGTGACGCTGAACGGGCTCAGGACGAGGGGTGCGAGTGCGAGGCACGCGAGCGCTGCTGCCGCAGCGAGCTGAACGTGAAGGCGCGTCATTCCTCGATCTCCTCCTCGGAATGCAGCGAGGCGAGGGATCGCCAGATCAGGATCGGGATCAGCAGCGAGAATACGATGACGTCTTTCAGCGCACTGCTCTGGAACGATGCGAAGCTTTCCAGGATGCCGACCCCGACCGCGCCGATCGCGGCACCGGGATAGCTCGTCATGCCGCCGACGATGGCGCCGACGAACGCTTTCAGGCCGATCAGGAAGCCGGAATCGTAGAACACGGTATTGACCGGCGCGATCAGGATGCCCGATACGCCGGCCATCAGCGAGCCCAAGAGATAGGCGATGGTGCCGGCCCGCGCCGGCCGGATTCCCATCAGCCGCGAGCCGGTGCGGTTGACCGCGGTGGCGCGCAGCGATTTGCCGACCAGCGTGAAGTCAAAGAACAGATAGAGCAGGCCGCTGAAGACGAGCGCGGCGATCACGATCAGCATGGTCTGGCCCGAGATCAGCACGCCGGCGAACTCCGTCGAGAACGAGGTCAGCGGCTCGGTCCGGACCCCCTCAGGGCCGAAGAACAGCAGGCCGAGACCGACCAGCGCGAAATGCAGCGCCACGGAGACCGTCAGCAGCAGCAGCACCGTGCCGTCGGCGATCGGACGGAACACGATCCTGTCGAGCAGAGGAGCGATCGGCGTGATCAGCATCAGCGCCAGCACGAGCCGGACCGCAAGCGGCGGGTCCATGCGCATGGTGAGCCAGGCGATGCCGACCACCGCCAAGGGAATGGCGAGATAGAACAGCAGCGCGCGTGGCAGCAGGCGGATATCGCCGCTCCGAATGAGCGAGATGATCTCGATCAGGGTCGCAAGGCACGCCAGCACCACGACCAGCGCGCCGGTCCCGGGAAAGCGCTTGGCATCGAGCGCCGCAAGCGTCAGCGCGGTGAAGGCGGCGATGTCGCCGAACGGAATGAAGATGACCCGGGTCACCGTGAAGATGAGTACGGTTCCGATCGCCACCAGCGCGTAGACTGCACCGGTGGCGATCCCGTCGATCCCAAGGATGGCCGCGATATCGCTCGTCATTGAGACGCCGTTCCCCCGTTCTGACCCCCCGCTATCTTTCCGCTTACGGCGCGTACTTCCAGGCGCCGCCGGTCAGGCGGACCACGACCAGCGAGCGCTCGTCGACGCCGGTCACCGCACCCGGCTTGAAGTTGTAGACGGCATGCACGCCGGGCAATTCCTTGGTGCTGAGGATGGCATCGCGCAGCGCGGTACGGAATTCCGCCGTGCCGGGCTTCGCGGTCTTCAGCGCCCGCTCCGCGGCGTTGGCAAAGATCAGCCAGGCATCGAAGGAGTAGGCCGAGAAACCGTCGGTGGTCGGAACGTTGTGGGTCTTCTGGTAGACCGCGCGGAAGTCGAGTGCGATCTTCTTGGCGAAGTGCTCGTCCGGAAGCTGTTCGGCCACGATCACGGGGCCGGCGGAGACCTGAATGCCCTCGGCGGCCTTGCCGCCCACGGTGACGAAGTCCGGATTGACCAGCGCCACGGTGCCGTAGGTATTGCCCTTGAAGCCGCGTTCGGAGAGCGTGATGAGCGGCAGCGCGCCTTGCGTGCCGGAGCCGCCGATCAGCACCGCGTCGGGACGTGCGGCCATGACCTTCAAGATCTGCGCGGTCACCGAGGTATCGGTGCGGGCATAGCGCTCGTTGGTCTGCACCTTGATGTCGTCGGTCGGCTCGGCGGCTTTCGCGCCGTTGTAGACGAGGTCGCCCCACGCATCGGAGAAGCCGATATAGCCGATGTTCTTCATGCCGTCGCGCTTCATCCGGTCCGCGACGATCTTGACCAGCAGTGTGGCCGGCTGCGGCACCGCGACGACCCATTGCTCCGGCGAGTCCGGAAGCTTGCCGAGGGGCGAGATCGCGATCATCGGCACTTTCAATTCGCTGGCGACGGCCGCCATGGCAATGGTCGAGGGGGTCGTCGCGGTGCCGATGATGAGGTCGACCTTCTCCTCCTCGACGAGCTTGCGCGCGTTGCGCGTCGCGGCCGACGGATCGGAGCCGTCGTCGAGCTGGATCAGGCGGATGGTCTCGCCGTTGATCATCTTCTTGTATTCATAGGCGGCATTGATGCCGCGCCCATAGGGGATGCCGATCGACGCGCCGTTGCCGCTCAGCGAGGTGACGAAGCCGATCGTGATGTCGGCCTGCGCCGCCGGTGCCGCGAAGACGCCCGCGACGAGTGCGAGTAACCCCAGAGTCTTTTGCCGCATTTGCGTTGTCCTCCGTTGATGCAGGGTACGAATGTCTGGAAGCCAGGCAGGAGCCCGAGCCGCGAACGAACCGATTGAAGGCATTGCTGCAGCGCCAGACGCCGGGCGCGGCGAGGGGAATTTTCGCTGGGCCGGGGCGTCAGCGGCCATGGCGAGGCGTGCCGCTCGAATAGCGGGCGGGGCGACTGCAGCCCGCGGACATCTGTCGAGGCGAAGGAAGTCGAATGCCGCCGTCGCGCCGCGCGACCGGCGATGCTGCTGCCGGCCGTTGCGGCCCGACGCTAGTCCACGCGATTGAGTTTCTCAAAATCGGTGCCCTGCAACATCATCGTCATGGTCACCGGCAGCGGCCGGGGGTCGATTACTTAAAGCCTAAAGTATTCTCCGTGGCGCCGTCAACACGTGTCACGGGGCTGTCAGAAAAAAATGTTGCTGCATACAATTTCGTCCGCGCGCGCCATTTTCCTTCATTTCTTTGTCCCGAAAAACGGACCCTCTGGCTGCGATGGAGCGGCCGCCTTGGCGGGCTCCGCCGCGCGCATTTGACGCGTCAATTAGTTTATGGTTGAAATATCTCCGTCGGCAGGCCGACGGCCGATGCTCCCGTCACCGCTTGAGGAGAAGGGCGATGCGCATCTTCTGGCAGAGTTTCGTCGATGCGAGCGTGAACGCGCCCTATATGGCGCGGCTGTCGGAGTATCTAAACAGCATTGCCGCGCCCGGCACGACGGTTCAGGTCGAGGGCATTTCGCCGCCGGATCGGGAGTTCGGCCGGCTCGCCGAATTGCGTTGTGCGGTTCAGGCCATCGACAACGGTATCGCGGCGGAAGAGAGCGGGTTCGACGCCTTTGTGATGGGCCACTTCCAGGATCCCGGACTTTACGAGCTCCGCTCGGCGCTCGACATTCCCGTGATCGGCACCGGCGAGGCCACGTTGCTGGCGGCCTCGCAGCTCGGCCGGCGCCTCGGCCTCGTGACGCTCGATCCCATCTTCGAGGTCTGGCACTACGAGCAGGCCGAACGTTATGGACTTGGTGATCGCGTCGTCCACGTGACCGGCCTCGGTTGCAAGCCGGAGGATTTCGCAGATGCGTTCGCAGGCGACCAGGCGGCCCATGCCCGGATGATCGAGGATTTTCTGGCTTGCGCCCTTCCGCTGGTGGAGCGTGGCGCCGACGTGGTGATCCCCGCCGGCGTGCTGCCGGGCCTGCTGATTGGGCGCGAGCATGGCCTGAAGGTTGGGCACGCGCCGGTCGTGAACTGCGCGGCGGTGGCATTGAAGAGCGCCGAGATGTGGGTGCAGCTCAGGCAGCTCAACGGCACCGAGCCGAGCCGCGGGCCGAGCTTCAAACGCGCCAGCGCGCTCGCCCGCGACGATTTCCGGGCGATGCTCACGCGCAACAAGCGCTAACGCGAACGCCGATGAGTTCTGGAGAGCCAGACATGATGAGACCCGAGAAGATCCTGTACGAGACCGAGGTGACGGCGACGGGAGGCCGCGACGGCAAGGCCGCAAGTGCCGACGGCCTGCTGTCGGTGTCGCTGTCGGTGCCGAAATCGCTGGGCGGACCTGGCGGCGAGGGGACCAACCCGGAGCAGCTCTTTGCGGCCGGCTATGCCGCGTGCTTTCTTGGCGCGGTCAAGCTCGTGGCGCGCACCAGGAAGATCGCGCCCTCTGCCGAACCGTCCGTCATCGCGAAGGTTGCCATGGGACCGGTCCCTGTCGGTTATGCGCTCGCGGTCGAGCTGAAGGTCAGCCTGCCCGGCGTCGAGAAGGCGGTGGCGGAGGAGATCGTCGCGGGCGCGCACGAGCGCTGCCCCTATTCGAATGCGACGCGTGGCAATATCGACGTGAAGCTGACGGTGATCTGAGGCGGCAGGTAAGGCAGGCGGCTCGTGAAAAATTCGCTGCGCACACCGTATGACGGCATCGTGATGGCTGCTCCCGTCACGATCCCCTATGCGCGCTATTCCATCGAGAGCGCGCAATGGTGGATTGGACGCGCGCTGAGCGCGCTGGTCGCGAAGGCCGGTATCAAGGCGTCCGACGTCGACGGCCTGTGCGTCTCCAGCTTCACCATGGGGACTGACAGCGGGATTGGACTGACGCAGCATTTCGGGCTGTGCGTCAGGTGGCTGGACACGATCCCGCTTGGCGGCGCCAGCGCCATCGCGGCGTTGCGAAAGGCAGCGCGCGCGGTGCAGGCACGCGATGCCGATATCGTGGCCTGCGTGGCCGGCGATACCAACCACGTCGATTCGTTCCGCCTGACGCTCGAGAATTTCTCGCGCTTCAACCAGGACGCGGTCTATCCCTACGGTGCAGGCGGCGCCAATGCGAGCTTCGCGCTGATCGCGCGCAACTATATGCGGACCTTTGGCGTCACGCGCGAAGATGTCGGCAGGATCGCGGTCGCCCAGCGTGCCAATGCGCTGCGCAACCCGCATGCACTGATGAAGACGCCATTGACGATCGAGCAGTATCTGGCGGCCCGTCCGATTTCCGATCCCATTCATCTGTTCGACTGCGTGATGCCGTGCGCCGGGGCCGAGGCCTTCCTCGTGATGCGGGATGAGACCGCGGCATCGCTGGGCTTGCCGGCCGCGCGACTGCTGTCGACCATCGAACGGCACAATGCCTTCGCCGACGATCCGATGCAGGTACGCGGCGGCTGGGCGATGGACGTCGGCGAGCTCTACGCGATGGCCGGCGTGAAGCCCGACGATCTCGATGTCGTGCAGACCTATGACGACTATCCGGTCATCACGATGATGCAGTTCGAGGATCTCGGCTTCTGCAGCAAGGGTGAGGGCGCAGCCTTCGTGCGTCAGCACGATCTGACGATAGACGGCGACTTCCCGCACAACACCTCGGGCGGCCAGCTCTCCGCAGGGCAGGCCGGCGCCGCCGGCGCCTATCTCGGGCTGGTTGAAGGCTTGCGGCAGGTCCTCGGAGAAGCCGGTCCGACGCAGGTCAATGATGCAAAGCTCGGTCTGGCCGCCGGCTTCGGTATGATCAA
The DNA here is from genome assembly GCF_040446015.1 of Bradyrhizobium sp. INPA03-11B. NCBI lineage: Bacteria > Pseudomonadati > Pseudomonadota > Alphaproteobacteria > Hyphomicrobiales > Nitrobacteraceae > Bradyrhizobium > Bradyrhizobium sp. INPA03-11B. The sequence continues at coordinate 75,748 of NZ_JASGSR010000006.1, read as the reverse complement.
CTATGACCGCGGCCTGGCCTCCGCTGCCGCGATCTTTGCAGGGCCTGCGCGATGATCGATCCGATTGAGCCACCCCGGCGCAAGAACCCGCTGCTCCGGACCCGGCTTCCGGCGTCGCCGCCGCGGCCGCGCAGCAGGACATCGCACGGGTTCACGCGCGCCGCCGCCGAAGGACGCTTCATGCTGCAACGCTGCGAGGCTTGCGGCGCTTTCGCCTATCCGGCGCGCGAGGCGTGCCCGGTCTGCCTGTCGGCCGATCTTGCCTTCGTCGATGCGCCGCGCCGCGGCGCGCTGCTGGCCGAAACCACGGCGCGCGTGCCGAGCGACGTTTATTTCCGCGAGCGGGCGCCCTGGCGCATCGGTCTCGTCAGGATGGACTGCGGTCCGACGATGGTGGCGCATCTGCATGCCGACTGTGCCGAGGGCGCGCCCGTCCTGATGTCGTTTCAACTCGACAAGAGCGGTCAGGCGGTGGCCTTTGCCCGACCCGAGGGGGAGACTCCCAACATGGCAGACGACAGGCAGTGGCGGGAAATGACGGCCGATCCGAAATTCCGCCGTGCGCTGGTGACCAACGGCCGCAGCCTGATCGGCCAAGAGGCCGTGGCGGCGCTGAAGGCCGCGGGCGCGAAGACGGTGTTCGTCGGCGTGTCCGAGCCGTGGCGGCCTTTCGCTGGCGAGCAGCTGTTGCGCGGACAGGCGGGGATCGAGGTCGTGACGCTCGACGCGGCCGACGAAAAGTCGGCGACTGACCTCGCGGCTGACATCGGGGGCAAGGTCGATATCCTCGTCAACACGACGGAATATGTGCGGCCCGGCGGCCTGCTCGACCGCAAGGGCACGAGCATTGCACGCGACGAGGTCGACCAGGCCTATCTCGGCTTCATCAACCTTGCGCAGGCCTTCGGTCCTGCGATGCGGATGCGGGGGGCGGATGGCATCAACAGCAGCGCCGCCTGGGTCAACATCCTGTCGGTCTACGCGCTGGCGAACTGGCCTGCTTTCGGCGCCTACTCGGCGTCGCAGGCCGCCTGCCTGTCGCTGTCGCATTGTCTTCGCGCGGAACTGCGGCCCGGTGGCGTCAAGGTGATGAACCTGTTCACGGGGCCGGTCGACATCGAGTGGTTCCAGACCGTGCCGCCGCCCAAGGTCGCGCCGCGCGCCGTTGCGCAGGCGATCGTGTCCGGGCTCAGGGGTGGGCTCGAGGAGATGTATGTCGGGGACGTTGCCGAGGAAATCAGGCAGCGTCTTGCCGCCAATCCGAAAGCGCTCGAGCGCGAGCTCGACAGATAAAATCAGGATCTCAACAAAACGGGAGGACGTCACAATGCAAGGCAAGAATCTCCTGGAGCTGGCCGGTGCGATTTCGTCCGGCGCCGTGCGCGTCGTCGATCTGACCTTCACGCTCAGTCCGGATTTTCCGGTCATCGTGCTGCCGCCGGAGTTCGGCCAGGCGGCCCCGGTCCGGATCCAGGAGATATCGCGCTATGACGGTCGAGGTCCGGCCTGGTACTGGAACAATGTGACGTTCGGCGAGCATACCGGCACGCATTTCGACGCGCCGATTCACTGGTTCACCGGCAAGGATCTGCCGAACAATTCCGTCGACACGATGCCTGCCAAGGACATGATCGCGCCGGCCTGCGTCATCGACTGCTCGGCGGGCGCTGCGCAGGATCCGGACTTTCTGCTCACGGTTCCGCTCGTCGAAGCCTGGGAGGCAAAGCACGGACGGATTCCCGAACGGCACTGGGTCCTGCTGCGCACCGACTGGTCGAAGAAGGGCTGGCGCGATTACGCCAATCTCAGGGATGACGGTGCGCACACGCCGGGCCCGAATCCAGCCGTGATGAAATGGCTGGTCGAGGAGCGCGGCATCATCGGCTTCGGCACCGAGACGATCGGCACCGACGCGGGGCAGGCCGGCCATTTCGAGCCGCCTTATCCGGCGCATCACTTCCTGCACGGCGCCGGCCGCTATGGTCTTCAGTGTCTTTGCAACCTCGATCAGCTTCCCGCCGCCGGCGCCGTCATCGTGGCTTCGCCCCTGAAGATCCAGAACGGTTCCGGCAGCCCGCTGCGCGTGATCGCGTTGGTTTCGGCGAACTGAAGCGAGCGGATGGCGCTTGCCCGACAGAAGAAACGCAAGTCAAGAAGGACAGGTGCCATGATCTCGATGAAGACCCTGCTGGCCTCGGCCGTGTTGTTGGTCGCCGTTCCGCAGGCCGGCCAGGCCGACATCCTCGTCGGATTCGTCACCGGCCTCAGCGGGCCGGTGTCGTCGATCGGGATTCCCAATGCAAAGGGGATCGCGGCTGGTGAGGCCTATGTCGGCGAAGTCGGCGGTGAGAAGCTCCGCGTCATTCAGCTCGACGACGCCTCCGATCCCACGGCGTCGGCGCGCAACGCGCGCAAGCTCGTTGAGCAGGAGAAGGTCGACATCCTGATCGGCACGTCCGGTGCGCCGCAGACGCTGGCGATGGCGACGGCCGCGATCGAGATGAAGATTCCGATGATCGCGGTGTCGCCGATCGCACCGGTACCATCAGGCGATGGCGGGCCCTGGGTGGTGCAGACGCCGCAACCGACGCCACTTCTCGTCCAGGGCATCGTCGATCACATGAAGGCGCGCGGGTTGAAGACCGTCGCGTTCATCGGCTTCTCGGATGCCTTCGGCGATCTCATGTACGACTCGCTGTCGCAAAGCGCCAAGGCGGCCGACATCAAGGTCATTGCCAACGAGCGATACGCCCGATCGGACTCGTCGGTGACCGCCCAGGTGCTACGCGCGTTGGCGGCGCGGCCCGACGCCATTATGCTCGGCGGCACGGGAACGCCGGGCGCGCTTCCGGTGATCGCTCTGTCCGAACGTGGATACAAGGGGCCGCTCTACGGCAACCACGGGCTGATCAGCGCCGACTTCCTGCGGCTCGCCGGCAAGGCCGCCAACGGCATCATCTGCCCGACCGGGCCGGTGACTGCGGCCGAGCAGCTTCCGGCCAGCAATCCAATCCAGAAGGTTGCGCTGGATTTCCGCGCCGCCTTCGAGAAGGCAAACGGCGAGCCGCCGACCGACTCGTTCTCGTCCTATTCCTTCGATGGCTGGCTGGTGTTCGTCGATGCCGCCAAGCGCGCGATGGCGACCGGCGCCAAGCCGGGCTCGCCGGAATTCCGCACCGCGCTTCGCCAGGCGCTGTTCACCACCAAGGAGCTGGCGGGGACACAGGGCGTCTACACCTACACACCGGCGGATCGGCACGGCGTCGATGCCCGCTCGCGGATTCTGGTTCAGATCGAAGACGGAAAGTACAGACTGCTGCCCTGATTGAGCGGGGACGGTGTTGGAGAGTGACGTGCAGGCAAACGCCGCGGGCATCTGGGTGCGGCGCTAAAGGCTGATCCGGAAAAGTGCGGAGCGGTTTTCCGAAAGGAACGTCGCCTCACGGCTTCTGCATCGCGTCCTTGACGGCACCCTTGAGCTCGTCGAGCTCGCGGGTCAACCCATCGAGCCGGTCTGCCGGAAACCCTGCCAGCAGCTCGGCCAGCCACGAGCCGTGGCTCTTGGCCATGCGCCTGAAGGCTTTGCGGCCCTCGACGGTCATGCAAACGATCTGCACGCGCCGATCGAGGGTTGAAGGCGTGCGGGTGATGAAGCCGTCCTCGACCAGCCGATCGACAATCGGCGTCAGATTTCCGGCAGAAACCATCAGGCGCTTCGGCAGCTCGCCCAGCACCAATCCACTCGGCTCGCGGTCAAGCTGGGCCAGAACGTCGAAGCGAGGCATCGTGAAATCGAATTCCTCGCGGAACCGGCGCCGGAGCTCGCCCTCGATCAGGGTTGTGCAGGCGAGCAGCCGAAGCCAAAGCCGTGTCTGAGCCCTGTATTCGGCCTCCTGATCACCCCCGTTCTTGGGCGAAACAGGCGGGGACGCCTTCGCGACTGCCAAATCGAATCTCCTGGCGCATCCGGGCCCGTTGAAGGTGCCGGCCTCGATGTCGTCTGCAAGATAGTTCGTGCCAAAAGTAAATTCAAGGCTCGTTCAGGGGCCGCGGATCGGCTCTGCGGTCCACGGAATTTTGCGGTGCACGGCCTGCCGGAAGGCGATCTCTGTGTTTCGCGACGAGCGCTCCAGCGTTCCCTGGGGGCGCAGATATTTCATGTTTAAAATAAAGAGCGAGCGCGCTGCCCGCGCAGGGTCGGCACGACCTGCTCGGCGAAGAGATCGAAGCAGCCGGGCAGCCAGGGCGGCATGACGTCGAAGCCGTCGGCCGCGCCGTTTTCGAACCTGGTCTGGATATTGTCAGCAATCCTCTCCGGCGGATGATAAAGCGAAATAACATCAATACGTTGTCGCATCGGTTTTCCGTGGCCCCCATGATGGATTGGAGTGAGAGTTCAAGTTTTTCAGTTGGTTAGATGGCCGCATGTGCACGACGTGTGGACCGAGAAATCAAGAAAAAGCTCATCCCATCCAGGATGAGCTGTGGCCTCGGGATCGACGCTGCGACGGACCGGGCAGTGTGATTGGTTGCGGAAATGCTCAAGGCCGGTATCAGCGGCGTAAGGCCGAAAGGGCGGCATGAAGGTATTGTCCTCTGCCGACGAAGACCAGCAATCCGCGAGACCGTCAGTCAATCGAATTTTCTTTTAGCGCTAGATCGAGCGCCTCGACCAGTAGATCGCCGTGCTCCATGCCGAATGTCAGGGGCGGACGAATCTTCAGCACATTCGCGCCGGGACCGGCCGCGCTGATCAGGACATGCCGTCTGCGCATTGCATTGACCAGTTTCGTCGTCTCACCCGCGGCGGCTGAGTCGCCGCGGCGGAGCTCGACACCGATGAAGAGACCAGCACCCCGAACCTCCGCCACGAGCGCATGCCGCGCGCGCAGCGCGGTGAGCCGCTCGCGCAAATAAGTGCCGGTGCGCCTGGCGTTCTCGACCAGGCTCTGCCGCTCGATTACGTCGAGCACGGCCATGCCGGCGGCGGCGGACACGGGATTGCCGCCAAAGGTGTTGAAATAGCGTGAGCGCGCGCCGAATTCCTTCAGCAACTCCGGTCGCGCCGCCATCGCCGCGATCGGATGGCCGTTGCCCATCGGCTTGCCCATCGTGACCATGTCGGGGACCACGCCGTGCCGGGCAAAGCCCCACATGCCCTCGCCACAGCGACCAAAGCCGGGCTGCACCTCGTCGGCGATGAACAACGCGCCGGCCGCATGCGTGGCCTCCACCGCCGGCCGCAGGAAGCCCGGCGGATCGGCGAATACGCCGTCGCTGGAGAAGATCGTGTCGACCAGCAGTGCGGTCGGGCGAATGCCGCTGCGTGCCATATCGGCGAACGCTGTGCGGACGTGGCTTGCAAAAATCTCCCCCGTTTGATCGCCCGCAGATTGCGGCGCGGGCACCAGACGGACATGGGGCGCAGTCGGCCCGGGCAGGCCGAGCGACGGCGACAACTCGGCAAGCGCGCCGGTGACGCCGTGATAGGCGGTCCGGGTGACGACGACGCCGGTACCGCCGGTGCAAGTGCGGGCGACGCGGAGCGCCAGATCGTTGGCCTCGCTGCCGGTGCAGGTGAACATCACCTGGCCGAGCTCGGCCGGAAAGGTCGCGAGCAGCCGCTCGGCGTAATCAAGGATGGTCTTGTGCAGATAACGGGTGTGGGTGTTGAGCACCGCGGCCTGCCGCGCGATGGCCTCGACGACATGCGGATGGCAGTGGCCGACGCAGGCGACGTTGTTGTAGGCGTCGAGATATCGGTTGCCTGCGGCGTCGTACAGCCAGACACCTTCGCCACGCACCACATGCACAGGCTGCTCGTAGAACAACCTGTAGGCAGGCCCGAGCAAACGGTTGCGGCGCGCGATCAGCTGCTGGGTCGAGGTGTCGGCCGGCATTGTGTCACTCTCCCTGGCAGGCACGCTCGATCTGCTGCGCAGCCTGTGTTCGCGTCAGCGTCGCGATCCGGGCGAGCCGGGCCGACGCCTGTCTGTTGTTGCGCAGAATATACGCGCTGTTCTCCGGATAGCGAGCGGCCCTGATATTGCTGATCACGATCGTCATCACCATGCGGGTCGCGATCAGGTCGAACAGGATGGCGCGCTCGCGCGCTTCGAGCGGCGAGACCGCGTGATAGGCCGCTATCAGATCGAGCGCCGGCGCTAGCGGCTCGTCGCTGTCGGTTACCTGATAGGCTGCTGCGATCGCGAGGTCATTGATGCGGGCCGTCGCGGTCATGTCGCCGAAATCGATGATCCCGCAGACGCGGGCCTGCGAGGTGGCGTCGACGACAATGTTATGCGGATTGAGATCGTTGTGCAGAGGTTGCCGCGGAAGCTGCGCCAGCACAGGAACGGCGTCGGCCTCGAAATGGTTGAGGACGCGTTCGACCATTTCGCGCTGGGCAGATGGCACCGCGCCGAGCAGCGGCCGCAGCTCCGCGGCATGCTGAATGTCCCAGAGCAATCTGTGGCCTGCGCCGGGATGAAGGAAGTCACGCAACGCAACGGCGAGCCGTGCCGCGCAGCGGCCGACGTCACCGCGCAACGCCGCCGACGCTGGTGCCTGATGCATCGGCGTTCCCGCGAGGAACGTCAGCAGACGCACGACCCTCATCGAGCCGTCGTCGAAGCCGATCTCGAGCTCGGTCGCGCCATTCCGCGCGGAGACGATGCGCGGAATTGGCAGCAGCGGATCACGGACCGCGACGTGCCGCAGCGCCCCGGTCTGCAGATTGGTGACGGCGCGATCTTCGTCGGGATTGGCGATCTTGAGGACGTATTCGCGTCCGTCTTGCGTATGCAGCCGAAAATTCTGGTCACGCTCGCTGTCGAGCCGGCGGATGTCGGCCGAGATGCCGTAGTATTCCCTGACCAGCGTCCGTGCCTGCGCCTCCGCAATCGGCCCAGCGGCGCGCAGTCCGTCGAGCGGGTGCGCAGCATCGGCGAACGAACGGGAGTTTTGCATCTGATACTCCTGCGTGCCGCAATCAATAACCGCGCGCGCGGTCGATCGCATGCGGGGGACGCCGTCCGGAGCGGATCGCGTCCGCCGTCGTGGCAAGCGTAGTCGCAACGGCGCTGATGCTGACGTCACTGGCGTCATGCGGCGTGATGGCGATCCGCGGATGGCGCCAGAACGGATGCGCCGCGGGCAACGGTTCGGTCGCGAACACGTCGAGTGCCGCGCCCGACAGCTGACCGCTGTCGAGTGCCGCGAGCAGATCGGCTTCCACCAGATGTTCGCCGCGGCCAACCTGGATCAGGTAACCGCCGCGGCGCATCCGGTCGAACAGATCGCCATTGAGGATGTTGCGCGTCTCCGGTGTCAGCGGCAGCAGATTGACCAGCACTTCGGTCTCGCCGAGCATCGCGGCAAGACCGGCGGGCCCGTGAAAACTCCGGCTCGCCGATGAAATCGCCTTGGCGGTGCGGCTCCAGGACATCACGGGAAAGCCGAAATGGGCGAGGTCGACGGCGACACGCCGGCCGATTTCGCCATTGCCGAGGATGCCGACCGGAACATCCTGTGCCCGCCGCTGCACGCCGCGTTGCCAGACTCGGTCGCGCTGCTGGGCGCTGAAGGCAGCAAAGCCGCGCTGATGCCCGATTGCATGCCAGGCGATGAAGCCCGACATCATTTGCCCCTGCCCGGGATCGACCACGCGCACCACGTGGACACTGGGCGGCAGGCTCGGGCAGGCCATGATGTTATCGACGCCGGCGGCGATCGAGCATACCGCCTGCAGATCGGGATAGCGTTCGAACGCGTCGTCTGGCGGATGCCAGGCCAAAGCGAGACGGATATCCGCGGCACCGCCGGCGTGATCGACGACCTCGATGCGCGGCGCGATGCGCGCCAGTTCAGCACCGAAATAGTCGCGCAGATCGAGGCTGCTGCTGATCAGGACGCAACGCATGGTTCAGGCCGCTCGCGACGCGGAGATCTGGCCGGGCACCGCGGCGAGCAGTTCGCGGGTGTAGGGATGTTCGGGGGCCGAGAACAGTGCCGCGGTCGGCTTCAGCTCGACGATCGCGCCGCGCTGCATCACCGCGATCCGGTCGCAGATTTGCGCTGCCACCCGCAGATCGTGGGTGATGAACAGCATCGATAGGCCGAGCCGCGCCTTGAGATCTTCCAGCAAGTTCAGCACTTGCGCCTGCACGGAGACATCGAGCGCGGAGACGGCTTCGTCGGCAACGATGATTTCCGGCTCGAGCGCAAGCGCGCGGGCGATGCCGATGCGCTGGCGCTGGCCACCTGAGAATTCGTGCGGATAGCGTTCCATCGCGCTGGCGTTCAGACCAACAAGGCCAAGCAGCTCCGTAGCGCGCTGACGTGCGACCGCCGGGTCGGTGCCGTGAGCGATCGGCCCGTCGGCAATGATGTTGCCGACCTTGCGGCGTGGGTTGAGCGAAGCGAACGGATCCTGAAAGATCATCTGGATGCGGCTGCGCTCCTTGCGTAGCGCGCGGCCGGCGATGCGGGTGAAGTCGGTGTCGCCGAGACGCACCGTGCCCTGGTCGGGTTCGATCAGCCGCATCACCAGCCGGGCAACCGAGGATTTTCCGGAGCCGGATTCGCCGACCAGACCGACCGTCTCGCCTTGCAGGATGTCGAAATTGACTTGCTTGGCAGCCTGGACGCGGCGTTCCGGCTGGAACCAGCCGCCGCCGCTGACATAAGTCTTGTCGAGGCCCACGACTTCGACTGCCCTGGCGCGATCCGCAAGCGGTGTCCGCGTTGGCGGCTGCATCGAGGGTACGGCTGTGAGCAGCGCCCGCGTGTAGGTATGTTGCGGCCGCCGCAACACGTCATCGGCCGCGCCTTGTTCGACCACCTTGCCGTGCTGGAGCACCACGACGCGATCGGCGATATCGGAGACGACGCCGAAATCGTGGGTGATGAACATGACCGCCATGTTGCGCCGGCGCTGCAAGTCGCGGATCAGCTCGAGGATCTGGGCCTGTGTGGTGACGTCGAGTGCGGTGGTCGGCTCGTCAGCCACCAGCACGGCCGGCTCCAGCGCGAGCGCCATCGCGATCATGGCGCGCTGGCGCTGGCCGCCGGACAATTGATGCGGGTAGGCGCTCATTGAACGCTCGGGCTCCGGCAGGCCAACCTCGCGCAGCAGCTGCAATGCCTTCTGCTTGCGTTGCCGCGGCGTCAGCAGATTGTGCGCCTCGAACATCTCGGCGATCTGGTCGCCGATCCGCATCAACGGATTGAGCGCGGTCATCGGCTCCTGGAAGACCATCGCGATATGGCGGCCGCGAAGCGCAAGCCAGCCGGAATCGTCAAGGGTGAGCAGGTTCTGGCCGTCATAGTCGATCTCGCCGGTCTCGCGGATGATGGTGTCCGGCAACAGCCCCATCAGCGCATGCGCGCACATCGACTTGCCGGAGCCGGACTCGCCGACCACGCAGAGGATCTTGCCGGGAACGAGATCGAAGGAGACGCCGTCGACGGCGTAGGGGCGGTCGGAGCCCGGCGGCAGCGCGAGCTTCAGGTTCTTGATCGAGACGGCGGGTGTGGCCGACATGCGTCAACGCCCTTCCTTGTTGAGGCGCGGATTGAACGCGTCGTTGAGGCCTTCGCCGATCAGGTTCAGCGCCAGCACCGAGAGCAGGATCGCGATGCCGGGGAACAGCGTGATCCACCAGGCCTGGCGGATCACGGTGCGGCCGGCGCCGACCATGTAGCCCCAGGACATCAGATTCGGATCGCCAAGGCCGAGAAAGGAGAGCGAGGATTCCAGGAGGATCGCGGTAGCGACCATCAGCGAGGCCAGCACGATGACCGGCGACAGCGCGTTGGGCAGGATCTCGCGCCAGATGATCCAGCTGTGGCTCTGTCCGGTGACGATCGCGGCCTGGACGTATTCGCGCGTCCGCAGCGACAGCACCTCGCCGCGCACCAAGCGGGCGACCGGCGGCCAGCTCACGATCGCGATCGCCAGCACGATCGAGACGATCGAGGGCTGCAGGATCGCGACCAGCACGATGGCGAGTGCGAAGCTCGGAACGGTCTGGAAGAATTCGGTGAAGCGCATCAGGGCGTCGCCGACCTTTCCGCCGAAATAGCCGGCGAGGGCGCCGACGGGAATCCCGACCGCGAGCGCGGCCATGGTCGAAACGAGGCCGACCAGCAGCGAGACGCGGGCGCCATAGATGATGCCGGCAAGCACGTCGCGGCCGAGCGCATCGGTGCCAAGCGGCAGGCCGGGCACCGTGAACGGCGGCAAGAACGGCCGCTGCACCATACGCCAGGGCGAGGTCGGAAACAGCAGCGGGCCGAAGATCGCGGTCGCAATCGCGAGCAGCAGGATCGTAAGGCCGATCACGCCGCCGGGGTTGCGCAGCATGGTGCGCCAGAACTTGCTCATGAGGCGAACTCGATGCGGGGATCGACCGCGCGGTAGATCAGGTCGGTGATCAGGTTGAAGGCCAGCACCATCGCCGAGCACACCACGAAGACGCCGAGCAGCAGATTGTAGTCTCGCTGCAGCAGCGCCTCGTACATCAACCGGCCGATGCCGGGCCAGGCGAACACGGTCTCGGTAAGCACGGCGCCGCCGACCAGCGTACCGGCCTGCAAGCCCGCCAGCGTCACCACCGGCAGCAATGCGTTGCGCAGCACATGGCGGCGCTGGATCACGGCGTCGCGCAGGCCCTTGGCGCGTGCGGTCTTGACGAAGTCATGCCGCTTCACCTCGAGCATCGAGGCGCGGGTCATGCGGGCGTAGGTGGCCATGAAGAACAGGCCCATCGTCGTCGCCGGCAAGATCAGATGGGCGCCGACGTCGAACACATGGGCGAGACCGGTGTAATTGGCGCCGACGGTCTCGTAGCCGAAGCTCGGCAGCCAATCCATCGCGACTGAAAACAGCAGGATCGCCATCAGCGCCACCCAGAACAGCGGCGTGGCGTAGAAAATCAGTGCCAGGATCGTGATTGCAGTATCGGCCCAGGTGCCAGCAAAGCGTGCGGCCAGCGTGCCGAGCAGGACGCCGAGCAGCAGCGAAATCACGAAGGCCGTGACGGTCAGCAGCAGCGTCGCCGGCAGCCGCTCGGCAATCAGCTTGGCGACCGGCATCTGCTGGCGGAACGAGAAGCCGAGGTCGAGCGTCACGATGCCCTTGACGTAGCGATAAAGCTGGACCGGCAGCGGCTGGTCGAGCCCGAACTTCTCGCGCAATTGCGTGACGAAAATCTTGTCGCTGGCGCCGGCCTCGCCCGCCATCACCATCGCCGGGTCGCCCGGCGCCATCCGGATCAGCATGAAATTGAAGACCACGATCGCGAGCAGCACGACGACGGCCTTGGCAAGTCTCTGGGCGATGAATGCGAGCATTGGTGAGGTCGGGTGCGTTCGAGGATTTGGCGGAAGCCGCGGCGCTGGATGACGCCGCGGCGGGAAGCGTCGTTACTTGTCGAGCCAGGCGTCGCGGAAGCCGTCGTTGACGCCGATCGCGGTCGTGATGAGGTTCTTGACGTTGCAGCGGGTGATGGTCGGGAACTGGAGCTCGAGCTGCCACGCCACCGGCACGTCGTCGGTCAGGATCTTCTGCGCCTTGAGATAGATCTCCTCGCGCTTGGAGTCGGGGAAGGCGGTGGCGCCGTCGGCGAACAGCTGATCGATCTCGGGGTTCGAATAGCCTTCGACGTTGTTGAACGGCGAGCCCTTGGAGATCTGGCTCGAGATGTAGTTGCGGCCTACGCCGAGCGCGGGATCGCCATACTGATAGAGATAGGTGAAAGCGATGTCGTAGTCCCAGTCGGCGACCTTCTGGTTCCAGCCGGGCACGTCGGTTGCGATCATCTCGACATTGACGCCGACGTCCTGCAGGTTCTGCTTCATCGCTTCGGCCCAGCGCTGCCAGGTTTCGCCATAGGGCAGCGGCAGCAGGCGGACCTTCTCACCATTGTAGCCGGCTTCCTTCAGCAACGCCTTGGCCTTGGCTGGGTCATAGTCGTAGGTGGTCACCTTGTCGGTGTAATATTTGATCGTGGAGGCCGACGGGCCGGTCGCAATCTTGGCGAGGCCGTTCCAGATCACGTCCTTGGCGAAGTTGCGGTCGATCGCATACATCAGCGCCTGGCGGAACTTCTTGTTCGCGGTCGGGCCCTGTCGGTTGTTCAGCCACAGCCAGGAGTGCGGGCTGAAGAATTCCCAGCCGGCGCCGGTGACGCAGACATTCTTCAGCTTGGTGAGACGCGGCACATCGAAATTCTCGACCGAGCCGCCGGGCAGCACGTCGACCTTGCCGGTCTCGAAGGCCACCGCGCGCGCGGCGGCGTCGGGGATCACGTGCCAGTAGATCTCGTCGAGATGGGGGAGGCCCTTGACGTAGTAGTTCGGATTCTTGACCAGGCGGATGAACGAGCCCTTCTGCCATTCCTTGAACATGAACGGGCCGGTACCGATCGGAGTGTTGTTCGCGGGGTTGGTCTTGTAGTCGGTGCCTTCGTAGATGTGCTTGGGGATCATCGGCAGCGAGCCGACTTCGAAGATGCCGAGGAACGGGCCGAACGGCTGCTTCAGCGTGAACACGACAGTGTAATCGTCGGGGGTCTCGACCCTGTCGAGCTGGGCGAGGTTGCCGCGGGCGCGCGGATGGGTCTGCTTGAGGAAGTCGATCGAGAACGCGACGTCGGCCGAGGTGAACGGCTTGTTGTCGTGCCAGGTGACGCCCTTGCGCAGCTTAAAGGTATAGATCTTGCCGTCTTCGCTGACGCTCCAGCTTTCGGCGAGACCTGGCAGCGGCTCGAGCTTGGGCGAATAGCGCAGCAGGCCTTCATAGATGTTGCCGGCCACCATCTGGGTCGGCCCGTTCTGCACCAGGCCGACCATCAGGCCCGGCGGCTCCGGCTGGATCACCGCGTTGATCACGCCGCCGGATTTCGGTTCCTCGGCAAATGCCGCGGTGCTCAGGGCACTCGCCACCAAAAGACTCAGAAACACTCGTTTCAACATGTCCAATCTCTCTTGCTGGAATGTCCCGGCGGCAGCTCCGGGCTACGGCTGGCAACTAGTTCACGAACTCCGGATCGGTGCGCGCGAGCATGCGTTTGAAGGCAGCCCACTCGGTGTCGGGCACGCCGTTGGTCTCGATGGCGTCGTAGAAGGTTGCGTATTGACCGGCGGTCTTGTGCGCGACCGCGTCCGACAGCGGCGCGATCTCGGCGCCGGCGGACTGGATCGCAAGCTGCGCGCGGCAGGAGCGCTCCAGATTGTGCATCAGCTTGAAGGCTTCCGAGACCGAACGGCCGCAGGTCAGCATGCCGTGATTGCGCAGCACCATCACGAACTTGTCGCCGAGGTCGGCGACCAGGCGCTCGCGTTCGTCGAGATCGAGCGCGATGCCTTCGTAATCGTGATAGGCGAGGCAGCCGGTGAACTGCATCGACCATTGATTGAGCGGCAGCAGTCCCTGCTTCTGGCAGGACACCGCGACGCCGGCCACCGTGTGGGTGTGCAGCACGCAGGCAACATCCGGCCGCGCCGCATGCACCGCGCTGTGGATGGTGAAGCCGGCCGGATTGATGCCGAGCCCGAGCGGATCGTCGATCACGACGCCGTCGAGATCGACGGTGACGAGATTCGAGGCCGTCACCTCCTCGAAGCGCAGGCCGTAGGGATTGATCAGGAAGCGGTCATGGCTGCCGGGCAGCCGCACCGAGATGTGGGTGTAGATGCTGTCATCGAGTCCGAGCCGGTGGATCAGCCGATAGGCCGCGGCGAGGTCGATGCGGAATTGCTGGTTCTGGTCCTTCACGGCGTCGGGCCGCACATGCGTCGTCATCGTTGCTGCTAGTCCCTGTCCGCGGGCCGTTTTTGTTGCGTCGCAATGCCCATGTCACTAAACTGTCGACAATCTAAGAATTGATCAAGTCTAAACTGTCGACAATCGGCGATTAAATAATGTACAAGGGTCGAAACGGACCCTTTTGATGCGCACGATTTCCCCTCCGGTCGGCTTGCCGGCCCTCAACGAGACGGACCTGGTCGGTCAGGTCGCCCGTCGTCTGACCGAAGCCATCGTGCAGGGGCGGCTGCCGCCCGGGTCAAAGGTGGTCGAAGCCGGAATCGCGCGCGAGCTGGGGGTGAGCCGGGCGCCGGTGCGCGAAGCGGCGCGGCTGCTCGAGCAGCAGGGCTTGCTGGTCGCCAATCCGCGCCGCGGCTTCTTCGTCCGGCAGTTCGCCGCCGACGATATCGACGAGATCTACGACCTGCGCCTCTGCGTCGAGCGTCACGCCGCGGTGCTCGCCGCGCGCAACCTGACAGCGGAGACGCGCGACATGCTGCGCCGGCAGATCGACGTGCTGCACGAGACCGCCGATCTCGACGATCCGGCGCGGCAAGTCGAGGAAGACTATCGCTTCCATCGTCTGATCTGCGAGATCGCCGGCAATCGGCGGATGCTGCGGCTGTTCGACGACCTCGCCTCCGAGCTGCGCATGGTGATCGGCCTGATCGGCCGCCTCTATGACGATCCGCACGAGATCGCGCGCACCCATGAACCGGTGCTCGCTGCGATCGAAGCCGGTCATCCCGAGCGCATCGTCGCGCATGTCGACTATCACATCGGTCATGCCTGGCGCGAAGTCGGACGGCTGGTGCGTGAGATTCCGGCGTGGCCAGTGGCGGCGAAATAGACGCACGTGATCTTGCTCAGGCGCGATGTCGCGCGATCCATCTCACTCATTCATCGAACAGGAGTGTCCCGTGAAGGCCGTCTACAGTGATCTGCACCGCAGCCATGATCCGCAGTTCTTCCTGGTCCGCGGTGTGGTCCAGCGCACCACCGAGCAGCCCGAGCGCGCCGACCGCCTGCTGGCGGGCCTGAAAGCCGGCAAGCACACGCTGATCGAGCCGACCAAGTTCGGGCAGGGGCCGCGGGCGCGCGTGCACAGTCCGGAATATCTGAGCTTTCTCGAAGGTGCGTGGGACGAATGGTCCGCGCTCGGCGATGCCGGGCCGGAAATGATCGCGAACATCCACCCGGTGCGCAACGCCGCCACCTATCCGACCCATATCGTGGGCAAGCTCGGCTGGCACACGGCGGACACCGCAGCGCCGATCGGCAAGGGCACCTGGGCCGGCGCCTGCGCCTCGAGCGACGTCGCGGTCACCGCGGCGCAGATGGTGCTCGACGGCGAGGATGCGGTTTATGCGCTGTGCCGTCCGCCGGGCCACCATGCCTATCGCGACATGGCCGGCGGCTTCTGCTTCCTCAACAACAGCGCGATCGCGGCCGAGCATCTGCGCCAGAAGCATGAGCGCGTCGCGATCCTCGATGTCGACGTGCATCACGGCAACGGCACGCAGGGCATCTTCTACGAGCGGCCGGATGTCTTCACCGTCTCGATCCACGCCGATCCGTCGTTCTTCTACCCGTTCGTCTGGGGCTATGCGCATGAGCGCGGCGCCGGACCCGGCCTCGGCGCCAATCTCAACATTCCCCTCGCCAAGGGCACCGGCGACGACGACTACATCAAGGCGCTCGCTCTGGCGGAGAAGGCGATCCGTTCCTTCGCGCCGACCGCGCTCGTGGTCGCGCTCGGTCTCGACGCCTCCGAGAAGGACCCGCTGGCGGGCCTCGCCGTCACCACCCACGGCTTCCGCCGGATCGGCGAGGCGCTCACCCGCTTCGGCCTGCCGACGGTGCTGGTGCAGGAAGGCGGCTATCTCTCCGACATCCTCGGCGCCAATCTGACGGCGGTGCTCGGCGGATTCGAGGCCGCGCGCTAATGCCATTGCGTTAAGGACGCGTCGCGCCATTCATATCGCGGGATGTTCGGTATCGTGCTTTTCATCCCATCGTTGGCGCCACATATTCCGCGCCGGTCCGGCGACTGCTGGTCGGCCAGCGTGTCGTGATTGAATCGATCCGATCAACTGGATGTTGCGCCTCGAGGGACAAGGCTTGCTGCCGGACGGCGAGAGATACTGGGCAAAGGGGCGAGTTTCGGCGCACTGCCAGGACGCCGAATTCCAAGCTGGTTGTCGCACTGGGAGATCTAGAAATATCTATCGAGTGCAAGTGTCGGCGGTTGCTCTTGGCTTGGTCTGTGACGTGGAGGGTGCAGGGCTTCACGTGGAGCTCTCAGTGTTCGGTCGCTTCGAGGAGCTACCCAATCTGTAGTCGCGGTGAAAATTGGCGTCCGGAGATTCGAGGCGCTCGCGGCTAATCCCGCCTTGCGGTGCAAGCTCTGACATTCAGGCAATGATTGCCGTTGGCGTGCGAAGGAATCCTGGGTCGCAGAGGTCGCCACCATTCAGTTAGGAAAGCGGCTGCGTCTCCGAGAACACATCAACGATCTTGTTGGTCATGCCGTTCACGATCAGCACCTGGTCCTTCATCTTCAGGTACAGGTAGTCACGCAGCTCGGGCATTTGCGAGAGAACCGGCGTCGGAAACGATTGGGCCTTAATTCCCTTTGGAATCTTGGCGCCAACAGCAGGAGTGAAGTCCTTGGCGGATTTGGTGGTCGCCAGCCG
Organism: Bradyrhizobium sp. INPA03-11B; assembly: GCF_040446015.1. Lineage (NCBI taxonomy): Bacteria > Pseudomonadati > Pseudomonadota > Alphaproteobacteria > Hyphomicrobiales > Nitrobacteraceae > Bradyrhizobium > Bradyrhizobium sp. INPA03-11B. The sequence goes on along the minus strand of NZ_JASGSR010000006.1, from coordinate 59,242 downwards.
GAATTCCACCTCGTTGCGTTCGGTCAGCACGGCCTTGCGAATCTGCTCGCGCTGGGAGTTTGAGAGGCTGAGTTTCGGTAACGATGGATTCTGCGGCACCTTGGTGCCGTTGCTCAGTTCAACCGCGCCCTGCGCATTCTGTTGCGCCGACGAAAGCGTAGTGCCGCCAAGCATGATTGCCAATGCGGCGACAATGATGGGGCTCCTCATGGGCTTCATCCTTCTGCGGATGCTCTGCCCCTGGAAAGTAACGGAGAGATTTTTCCTCCGTTCCTGACGAGCCTTCACTGCATGAGCATTTCAACCCGTGATCCGCTCCGGTTCCAGATCGGGAACCAGCGAGCGCTCAGCTCAACATCGCGAGAGCTGTGAGGCGGTTCACACCGTGGTGCCGTGCTTGGCGCTAGTCAGAGCACTGCGGGATATCGCTGCGCGATATTTCTGGATTTCAAAGCGGAAGGTTTCGCATGAAGCTTCTGATCATTGTTTCTTTCACCGCTGCCGTTGGTCTGCTTGCCGCTCTGGCCGGCATCCCGCGATCACCCTCCGGCTTGACGACCGGGCGTGCCGGTGCAGCAAGCACATCGACATTGCATGACATGCAAAGCGCCCGCAGCATGGACAATTTGCCGGCCGAGGATTTCGAGGATCGGTCATTGGTGTTTCCGAGGGAAACCAAACGCTGATCGGAAACGACGCACAGCAAGCCTTATGGGCTCCAGAAAGCAGCTGGGACGGACTGATCGCCCGCCAGCAGACCAAGCGATTGCAGTGCGCCTCGATGCGCGTCTATTTCCAGAATGGCGAGGAGAAGCGCCAGCAAGATCGCGGTAAAGATGAGCTCCGGCGATGCTTTGGCGGGCACACCCTCACGGTGTGGCGAGATCGCATTGCGAAGCAATCGCCATAGAGAGATGAGATGCAGATACGTTTTTTGTCGTATTTGCATGACGTCATCCTTGACGCGTCACGGCTCAGCATAGGATCAGGCTATATCCGGTTCAAGCTGGCAATGACTGTTGCGGCATTGAGTAGCAGGTGCATGTTGCGTCCTGCGATGCAGCATTGAACCGGGCAACTGCCGCCAACGTTGACGAGAGTGGCGAGTGCAAATGGCCCATGGAGCCGCCACGAGTCTGAGCATGACCGCCGCTCTGCTGGCGCTTGTTGCTGCGTCGGCGCAGGCGCAATTGGCAGGTCATGGCGGGCCGGTGCGGGCAATTTCGATCTCCGACGATGGCAACAGCCTGCTGTCGGGCAGCTTCGACACCGCCGCAATCCGATGGTCGCTCAAGACAGAATCCGCCGAGCAGGTCCTGCGCTTCCATTCGGATGCGGTGAACGCGGTTGCCTTCCTGAAGGATGGGCGAATGGTGACCGCCGGAGCGGATGCGAAGGTCGCGATTTGGACGCCCGGCAGGCAGCAGCCGGACCAGGTTTTCGAGGGCCACACCGCGCCGATCGTTTCACTCGCCGTCTCGCCGGACGGCGCAAGACTGGCTTCCGCCTCCTGGGACCATACGGTTCGCGTCTGGTCACTGGGCGATGGCGCGCAGCAGGTGCTGGAAGGGCATTCGCAGCAGGTCAACGGCGTCGCATTCACACCCGATGGAAGATCTCTGGTGAGCGTCGGATACGATCGTGAGCTGAGGATCTGGCCATTGGCGGGCGGCACTCCAAACGTCGTTGCGCTGGGACCACCTCTTAACGCCGTGGCAGTCACGCCTGACGGCGAGATCGTTGCGGGTGGTGCCGATGGGAAGCTGCGCTTTCTGACGATGGAGGGCCACGAGAGCGGCGAAGTGCAAGCTGGGCAGAGGCCTATTGTCGCGCTGGCAATCTCTCCGGACGGCACGTCGGTGGCGGCTGCGGGAATTGGCGGCAGCGTTGCCTTGATTGATCGCAAAGCGCGGACCATCGCGCAAACGCTGGCCGATTCCGGTTCGCCCGTATGGTCGGTCGCGTTCTTGCCGGACAGCGCGACATTGCTGACCGGTGGCGCCGACGGCAAGGTCTGGCGTTGGAACGCGCGGACCGGAGCTGCCGTCGGCCCGTCGCAAGCCGCGCCGAGCGATCCGCTTGCCGCCTATACCGGAGATCACGGCGCCGAGGTGTTTAGGGCGTGCGTTGCCTGTCACACTCTGTCGGAGAAGGACGCGCAACGGGCTGGCCCCACGCTTGCGGGCCTCTATGGGCGCAGGATTGCGTCGTTGCCGGGCTATCGCTTCTCGGACCCTCTCAAGAGCATGAACCTCGTATGGACGCCCGAGACGGTGTCGAAATTGTTCGAACTCGGTCCGAACACCTATACGCCCGGCACAAAAATGCCGGAGCAGCGGATTGGATCTGCGGAGGATCGCAAGGCGCTAACCGATTTTCTCGGGCGCGCGACATCGAAATGACGCACCTTGGTGAAGGTCTAATACCCGGGCCATTGCTCGACCGGGAGATCCGTTAGATTCGGACGGTTCTTGAGCATGGCGGAGACGTCCATGTTGGGATGGTCCTTCATTGCCTCCGTGACGCAATTGTTGACGTATTTCCGGCGTGAGAGCCACTTGATCTTCTTGCCCTTCGCTTCCGCCTTGCAGGCCACGATCGCCCGCTTGAGGACGGCCTTGTCGGCCTTTGATACGGCAGCCTCGGCCGGCACAGCCTGCATTGCAATGGTACCAACAAACAACGCGGTCACGAAGAATCTTGCGTTCGTACAACGAAACATAACGCACTCCCCATTGTTGCTAATCGATTGATTACTTGTTCGTGATCTCCGGCTAATCCTTGTTTTCTCGCTGGCGCAAATAATCATCCGTCGTCCGGGGCGGAGCGCGTTCCGGAATGTCGTTGAACGGATCGAACTGCTGCTCGCTCATGACGACGACGCGGCAGTCGGCGCACATCCTGACCACGTCCAGCCGCTTGTCGCCCGCGGGATACATCCAGTGCCGGCCCTCGAGCTTCGCCGCGATCTTCTCGATCGTGCTCTTCACGCCGAAGGGCGTGCCGCACCGGATGCAAAGCGCTGGCTCTTCTTCCCTGATGATGCGGGCTGGAGCGGTGGCGGCGCGGAAGTCGATCTGCGGCTTCAAGGTGATGACCTTTTCCGGGCAGGTGCTCTGGCACAATCCGCACTGCACGCATGCATCTTCGACGAATTTGAGCACGGGACGCTCGGGATCGTCGCGGAGGGCGCCGGTGGGGCAGGCCGAAACGCAGGCGAGGCACAGGGTGCAGCCGTCCACGTTGACACTGATCGCTCCGAGCGGCGCGCCTTCCGGCAAAGCAATCACGTCAGTCGGTGCAGGCGCAACGCGGTGCAACTCGCGAAGAGCGAAACGAAGCAGGTCGCGCCGCTTGCCTACCGTCTTGAAGGTTGCGGGAGTCTCTGCGGCCGGCGCGGGCTCGATGGCCCGCAGCACGTCTCCCAGCACATCAGGATCATCCGTTTCGATCGTTGAGACACGTTGGCCGGAAAATCCAAGCCCGACAACAATCGCATCAGCCATTGCTATGGTTCGGCGAAGACCGGCGACGTCGTGACGCGGTTTGGCCCGTAGCAGGAACCGGATTGCCGCCGTGCCATAGGCAAAGCAGGCTGCAATCGCTTCGAGGCCGACCTGCGTCACCTCGTTGACGGTGAACGGCAGCACGTTGGCAGGAAGCCCGTCGCCGTGGCGGGCGAGAGCATCGATCAGCGCAGTGCCTTGTTGGCCATCGTGAAACAGCATAACCGCATTCGAGCCGCCGGCTTCACGATAGGTCAGCAGCGTCGCGCGCAATTTGTGAAGCAGGGCGTCGGCCGGCGGCAAGGCATAGGTCGCTGCGCCCGTCGGACAGGCCGCGGCGCACTGCCCGCAACCGGCGCAGACCTCCGCATTGATCCTGACATGATCGCCATCCGGGCTGATCGCTCCGGTCGGGCAGAGATCGAGGCATCGATGGCAACCCGTCAATTTCGAGCGCGAATGGACGCAAATCTCGGGGGTGAAATTGACGTATTTGGGCTTGTCGAAGCTGCCGACGAGGTCGCGCGCCCTCAGCACGGCACGCAGCATCGCAGCCGGATCTCGCGGGTCGGCGCGGAGATAGCCGTCGCGCAGCTCATGGGCGGAGAAAAGCGGCGTTCCGCCGGAGAGATCAAGGACGATGTCGCAGCGCGATGTCAGGTCGTTGCGCGGAGCTTCGAAGACGAGCGCGTTGCGCGAGGAGGGGCGCGGGGCCGCATAGTCGTCGACCGTCAGCTCGAACGCTCCCAGATAGCCCCGGGCGTTGCGGATCGTTCCCTTGACGATAGGGAACAACGTCGTTGCCGGCGGCATGATTTGCGCTGGCCCTGCGATCATGACCGTCACGTCGAGATGCTCGGCAAGCAGTCGGCCAGCTTCAATCGCCACCTCGTCGCGGCCGTAGATCAGGACCACCCCTCCGCTCGACAGGGTGACAAACGGAAAATCCGGCATAGCCTCCGACGCCGCTGCAAGCAGAGCTGCCATTTTTGGGCCCGCCTTCGCACCCTCGGCCGACCAGCCGGCCGTCTCCCGAAGGTTGACGAATTCCATCGCCCCGGCACGCTCCTTCACTTCCTCGGTAAACAGCGCCGCCTCCTGGGTGCAGCCGACGATGAGTGGTCCATCCGCCTTCGCCGCGTTGCGAAAATCATCGAGCTCAGCGCGGCAGAGCTGACGGAATCCGGCGATTTCGCTTTTGCGGCATCCACGCCTGATCGCGCCCGTGTCGAGACGCATCGTGTCCTCGCACGAGCAGATCAGGATTGCTTTTGGCGGTTCGGACATGCGCAGCCGCTTACCTCACCGAGAGGCAGGGAACGATCGCGAGCAGACTCGCGTCAATCCTTCTGCTCGATTAAGTTATTCTCACGAGAAAGGAAAAGGAAGCTGGAGGTCCGATTGACACCGACAGCCCCCATGCGCTCTGCGGTTTCGGAGCCCATCAATCTGCCTCCGCCATTCACGCTGGTGAGGCTGCGCGAAAGTCGTGACGCCTTTGCCCACGCAATCGATATCGCAAAGGCGAGTGGGGCAGGTACACTGACCTATGTGGGGCGGTTCGATCTTGCCGAGTTCGCCGTCGTGCTCGAACCGAGCGAGCCATTGCACACCGCGCGCCGCGCCTTCTACGCGGGGATGGTGGCGCTGACCGATGCCTTGCGTGGCTACGCACCGCCGAACAAGGCGATCGCGATCGAATGGCCCGACACGGTCCGTGTCGACGGTGGCCTTGTTGGCGGCGGACGGCTCGGCTGGCCGGCATCAGCGAAGGAGGACACGCCTCCGCGCTGGCTGGTGTTCGGCGCCATGATCCGGACTGTTGCGATGACCGACACGGACGCTGGCCTGTATCCGCTCGCTACCGCGCTGGATCAGGAGGGGTTCGGCGAGACCGGCGCGGTTCAGGTCACGGAAAGCTTTGCGCGGCATCTGATGCGCGCGCTGGACGGCTGGCAAACCGATGGATTCGACGGTATCGCACGCGAATTCCTGGGTCGGCTGTCGCGTGAGCCGCAGGTCGCGCATGCGATAGCTGACAATGGCGACCTCATCACGCGCCGGATCGGGTCAGAAGTGACCGTGCGGCAGGACCTGAGAAAAGGCTTGCTGTCGCCCTCATGGCTCGATCCAAACCTTGGAGGGCCGCGTCTGTGAAACTCTTGCGCACCATCGCGCTCGATCCGTCCGACAGGTTCGTATTCGACGTGGCCGCGGAGCCGGGAGATTGGGCGGTTTCAGGCGCGTTCCGCTTTTGCGATCAGGATCCCGCGAAGCTCGGCGGCAAGGCCCGTTCAGCGTTTCGCAGCGGCTTTCTTGGCGTGCAGTCCTGGGGCTGGTCGACGCTGGCGCAAATCGTCCCTGCGACAGAGGACGACCGCCGCGCGTTGGTGGAGCTTCTTGCAAAACAGTTGGTAGAACAGTTCGGCGCGCCGGATCTTGCTGCTGCGCACCTTGCCGCGGCCGAAGAGGTCGCCTTTGCGCAGTCGCTCTGCACCCATCCCGTCAGCACGCTGATCGCCGTCCACCGCTCGGCAAACGATGGCGAGGTGCGCGAGTCATTCCGCAGGCTGCAACTGCGGGAGGGGCAGCGTCACGGCAATGCGTTCTCGTTCATGGAAGTCGAGGATGACATCGAGCCGGACAGCGATCTCGATCTTGCGGATATCAGCGCGGAGCCGTCACGGCGATGAGGGACTTCTGGATCGCTTGCGGCCATCACTTGCTCGATCGAGATGCGGGCGGCAGGCTCGTGGCGACCGAACAGTTGCTGAAGGCCTATTTCGCTCGTCCCGAGTTGATGCCGCCGGGCGATGCCTGCGAGATCGAACGCAGGCTGCATCGGGAGCTGCTCGCCGATCCGCGTCGGGCGGTTGCCGGGGAAGAGGTTGCCGCGATCGTCGATGCGGATGCCCGGGAGAATTGGCGCTTCGTGCTGGCGTTCCGCGACCTCTTGCTGCGCGAACCCACGTTGGAGGCGGCCTATCTTGCGCTCGCTCGGTCAGGATCAATCAACCTGCCACCCCTGTTCCTGAACCAGCTCGTGCACGTCATCCTGCGCAACGCACTCGATGGCTGCGAGGATCCGTTCGTGCTGCGCGCGGCCGAATTGCTCTTCAGGTCTCAGCGCATTATTCCGCACGAGCATTCGTTGCTGCTGGCTGACGAGGAAGTCACCAGCGGACCAAGTCCCACGCCGGTGTTGTCGCTGATCTCCATGTTGGGGGGCGCGACCGGAGCGGGGGTCGACGTCCTGGGCGATGCGAATGCCGACAGCTACTGGCATCGCAGCGATCAGTTCGATCTTGCGCTCGATTTCAGCAACGGAACGCGAGGGCCGGCTGCCCTGGCGGACGTCATGAAACTCTGGATTTCTCATTTGCTCGGGGTCGACGTCGCAATTGAGCCGCTCACCGCCCTGCGCGATGCGAAGTTCGCCTGGTATGTCGGGCTCGATACCGAAGCCACAGGGATCGGCGACCGGCTGTGGCATGGCGAGACGCTCGACGACCGAACGATGGCACGCGTGCTGGCGTTGTTCCGGGTGACTTTCGCCGATGCACATCTGGTCGTCGACGCCGTCGGGCGCGAGGGCGTCTATCTGATACTGGCAATGAGCCCCGATCAGCTTGTGCGGATGAAACCGCAAAATCTGTTGACGGGGCTGCCGATCAAGCACCTGGAGGCCATGACGTGAGTTCCGCCGCCCTGCCGTTGTTGCGCATTCCGCTCGGCGTCGTGGTTGAGCGGGTAAGCGCGCAATCCCCGTGGACGGATTTCGTCTGGCGTGGCACGGGCGTGTTGCCAGATGAGCCTGACATGACGCCGTGGACCGTCCTACGGGAGCAGGGGGGAACGACGCTGTTTTATGCCGGGAGCGCGATAGTCGATCTCTATCGTTCAGAAGCCGCGCGCTACCGCGACAATCTCGCCAGCGGTGATCCCAGTGTCTGGATTATACTGACTCCTTCCGAGGGCGCCTGGCCCTATGTCGTTTCGGCGGTCACCGCGGATCCCGCGGAAGGGGAGGCATTCACCGAAGCCGGTGCCAATCTGGTCGAGGCGGTGCCGATGCCGGAGGTGCTACGTCAGGCGATTGAAAATTTCATCACGCAGCACCACGTCGAGACGGAGTTCGTCAAGCGCGAGCGGCGACGCGCCGATCCGGAGGCGCTTGCGCGGCGTCACCACGAAGGTGGGCACGAATGAGTGACGAGCATTTCCTGGCGCGCTGGTCGCGTCGCAAGCAGGAGGCGAAGCCCGATCACGTCGAACCGGCGCCGGAACAAGTGGTCGAGGCGCACGCGCCGGCGCCGGCAGACCCTGCGCCGGCGGTGCCGGCTCTCCCCCAGCCGGATCTTTCGACCTTGCCTCCCATTGAATCGATTGATGCCGCCACTGACATCACGGCCTTCCTGCGCAAGGGCATTCCGCAGGAGTTGAGCCGGGCGGCGCTTCGTCGTGCCTGGAGTGCCGATCCCGCCATCCGCGATTTCGTCGGGTTGGCGGAGAACGCCTGGGACTTCAACGACCCGAACGCCATGGCGGGTTTCGGCCCATTAGACTATTCGGCCGAGCAGGTTGGCGCGCTTGTCCGTCGCATCGTCGGGGATGTGGCAGAGGCTGCCAAAAGCCTCGCCAACCCGCAAACGGAGGCCGCCGAAGCGGGAGCGCAATCGGCTCATCTGCCGCCCGATCTTGCGCCGTCATCCAACCCGGTGAAGACAGTCTCGGATCCTCATCGGCTCGGGGACCGCGCGGTGAAGGAATTGCCGCCGGATTCTGCTGCACCGCAACCGGTTGCTGCGAGCGATGAGGCTGCCGTTCCGCGCCGCACACATGGCGGGGCGCTGCCCCGGTAGGCTGCGACTAAATGCGATAGCCTCAAGCTATGGCTGTTGATTGACCGCTTCGCGGCGCGCGCCGTAATCTTTCGTCCGCAAACGCAATTGGCCCCTGGGATAGGAGGTCGGCGTGCGCGATGTGGGACTTGAACGGGCAATTGATGCGGCGGGCGGCGTGGCCGAGCTTGCCCGTAAGATCGGTATTGCCCAGCCTTCAGTGTCGAATTGGAACAGGGTGCCTGCGCAACGCGTGATCGCGGTCGAGGCCGTAACGGGCGTCCCGCGCAAGCTGCTTCGCCCCGATCTCTACAGCGAGCCTGTCGTGGTGGGCGACGCGGTTGATCCGATCGATGCCGCGCGCGCCCGGGAATATGCGCTGCTTGCAAACTTGCTTTGGTCCGCGCCGTCGGCAGCATTGCTTGAGCAGATCGCGCAGCTGAAGGGCGATGCGACCCCGCTGGGGCGCGCCCATGCAGCTCTTGCCGACGCTGCATCGGCCGCCGTCGTGTCCGAGGTCGAGCACGAATATTTCGATCTGTTCGTCGGTCTCGGCCGTGGCGAGTTGCTGCCTTACGCATCCTATTACCTGACCGGCTTTCTCAACGAACGTCCGTTGTCGCGCCTGCGCGACGATCTGGCTCTGCTCGGTATCGAGAGGGTGGAGAACAATTTCGAGCCCGAGGATCACGCGGGGACGTTGTGCGAGATCATGGCGGAGCTTGCGGCGGCAGGCCCTTCGCCATCGCCGGACGCACAACGCGTTTTCTTCGAGAAGCACGTCTCGCTCTGGATGGGACGCTTGTTCGCCGACATGGAGAAGGCGGAAAACGCCGGATTCTACCGATCGGTCGGGACACTCGGACGGGTCTTTCTGGAAATAGAAGCCGAAGCTTTCACGTTCGCCAACTGACCGGCTCCGCTGGTCCAGGAGTAATGCGATGAGAGACGAGAGGAAAACGACAGCCGGCCGCCGCGACTTTCTTCGCAAGGCCGGAATCGGCGCCATCGGCGCGGGAGCGACACTGGCGACACCCCTGATTGCGCCCGCACAAGCCGACAGCGAGACCGACGATGAGAAACGCAAGGCGCGCTACAAGGAAACCGACCACGTGAAGGCCTATTACCGCGTCAATCGCTATCCTGGCTGAGGAGGCGGCCGTGCTGATCAAGAGAACACAACAGCGTTCCGCAATCACCTCAAGCGGATCCATCGCGGCAGGCTTGTCCGGACAACGGAGTGGTCTCGACCGCCGCGCTTTCCTGCGCCGATCGGGCCTTGCCGGGGGGGCGCTCGCCGCATTGACCACGCTGCCGCCCGGCAGCGTGCGGACGGCGAAAGCGGCGATAGCAGGTCCGCTCACATCCGGGGCGGCGGTTCGCAAGAGCATTTGCACGCACTGCTCCGTGGGATGCACCGTGACCGCGGAGGTACTGAACGGCGTCTGGATCGGTCAGGAGCCGAGCTGGGATTCTCCGATCAATCGCGGATCGCATTGTGCGAAGGGCGCATCGGTGCGCGAGCTCGTGCACAGCGAGCGTCGGCTGCGCTATCCGATGAAGCTTGTGGGCGGACAGTGGACACGCGTTTCCTGGGACACCGCGGTCAACGAAATCGGCGACAAGCTGTTCGAAATTCGCGAAAAGTCCGGTCCTGATTCCGTTTACTGGCTCGGATCGGCCAAGATGACCAACGAAGGCTCCTATCTTTTCCGCAAGCTCGGCGCATTCTGGGGCACCAACAACACCGACCATCAGGCACGCATCTGCCATTCGACAACCGTCACCGGCGTGGCCAATACCTGGGGCTACGGTGCGATGACGAACAGCTACAACGATATCCGCAACGCCAAGACCCAGATGATCATGGGCGGGAATCCGGCCGAGGCGCATCCGGTCTCGTTACAGCATCTGCTCGAGGGCAAGGAGCTTCAAAAGGCAAACTTCATCGTCATCGATCCGCGCCTGACACGGACCGCGGCCCACGCGACCGAGTATGTCCGGATGCGGCCAGGTACCGACATCCCGGTGCTCTATGGCATCATGTGGCACATCCTGCAGAACGGCTGGGAGGACAAGGAGTTCATCAGGCAACGGGTCTACGGGTTCGACGATCTCCGTAAAGAGGTGGAGAAATGGAATCCGGAGGAAGTCGAGCGCGTCAGCGGCATTCCTGGCGAACAGCTCAAGCGTGTCGCCAAGATGTTCGCGACGGAAAAGCCGTCGACGCTGATCTGGGCCATGGGGCAGACCCAGAAAACAGTCGGCACCGCCAATGTGCGGGCGAGTTGCATCCTGCTGCTGATGACTGGAAATGTCGGTGGACCGGGCATGGGCGCCAACATCTTCCGCGGCCATGACAATGTGCAGGGAGCGACCGACGTCGGGCTCGATATCGTCACGCTGCCGTTCTACTACGGCCTTGCCGAAGGTGCCTGGAAGCACTGGGCACGGGTTTGGGAGGTCGACTACGACTTCCTGAAGTCGCGCTTCGACTCCAAGCAGATCATGGAAACCCCTGGCATCCCGCTGACCCGCTGGTTCGACGCGGCGACCCTGCCGAAAGAGCAGGTCGCGCAGAAGGACAACGTGCGGGCGGTGTTCGTGCAGGGACATGCCAGCAACAGCATTACGCGCGTTCCGGAATCCCTTAATGGTCTGAAGGCGCTCGAGCTGCTCGTCATCGCCGACCCGCATCCAACCACCTGGGCATCGCTGTCGGTCGAGGCGGGACGCAAGGACGGCGTCTACATTCTTCCGGTTGCCACGCAATTCGAGTGCAAGGGATCGCGCGTGGCTTCGAACCGCTCGCTGCAGTGGGGCGAGCAGATCGTGAAGCCGATCTTCGAATCGAAGGATGACCTCGAAGTCATGTACCTCGTGGCGAAGAAACTCGGCTTCGTCGACAAAATGTTCAAAAATATCAAGGTCGAGAACAACCTGCCGGAGGCCGAAGATATCCTGCGCGAGATGAATCGCGGCAGCTGGTCGACCGGCTATTGCGGACAGTCGCCCGAGCGTCTCAAGGCGCACATGAAGAACCAAGCCAAGTTCGACTTCCTGACCATGCGGGCGCCCAAGGACGATCCGGAAGTCGGCGGCGATTATTACGGTCTGCCGTGGCCGTGCTGGGGCTCGCCCGAGGTGCGCCATCCCGGCACTCCGCTGCTCTACAATACCAACCTGAGTGTGATGGATGGCGGCGGCACGTTCCGTCCGCGCTTCGGCATCGAGCGCGAGGAGAAGCTGCCCGACGGCACCACGCGCAAGGTGAGCCTGCTTGCGGACGGTTCTTACTCCAAGGACTCGGAGATCAAGGACGGTTATCCGGAATTCACGCTGGCGAGCCTGAAGAAGCTCGGCTGGGACAAGGATCTCAGCGAGGCGGAGATGGCCACCATCACCAAGATCAACTCCGCCAATCCGGATGCGGTGTCATGGTCGCTCGACCTGTCCGGCGGCATCCAGCGCGTGGCGCTCAAACATGGCTGTGTGCCCTACGGCAACGGCAAGGCGCGCATGAACGCGTTCGGCTTGCCCGATCCGATTCCGGTTCATCGCGAACCGATCTACACGCCGCGCGTCGATCTGGTCGCGAAATATCCAACGCTGCCCGATGCCAAGCAATTCCGCCTGCCGAACATCGGCTTCTCCGTGCAGAAGGCCGCGGTGGAGAAGGGGATCGCGAAGCAATTCCCGCTCATCCTGTCGTCGGGGCGTCTCGTCGAATATGAGGGGGGTGGCGAAGAAACACGCACCAACCCGTGGCTTGCCGAATTGCAGCAAGACATGTTCATCGAGATCAGCCCGGCTGATGCCGCCGATCGCGGCATCAAGGATGGCGGCTGGGTCTGGGTGACTGGCGCCGAAAACAATTCGCGCGCCAGGATGAAGGCGCTGGTGACCGAACGCGTCGGCAAGGGGGTCGCCTGGATGCCCTTCCACTTCGGCGGCTGGTTCGCAGGCAAGGATCTGCGCGGCAATTATCCGAAGGGCACCGATCCGATCGTGCTCGGCGAAAGCGCGAACACGATCACCACCTACGGATACGATCCGGCGACCGGCATGCAGGAGCCCAAAGTCACCCTCTGCCAGATCGCAGCGGCATAAGGAGCAACGACCATGGCACGTATGAAATTCCTCTGCGACGCCGACCGTTGCATCGAATGCAATGCCTGCGTCACCGCCTGCAAGAACGAGCACGAGGTGCCTTGGGGCATCAACCGGCGCCGCGTCGTCACCATCAATGACGGCAAACCGGGCGAGCGTTCCGTCTCGATGGCCTGCATGCATTGCACCGACGCCCCATGCGCGGCGGTATGCCCGGTGAATTGCATCTACACGACGGCCGACGGTGTCGTGCTTCATTCCAAGGACCTTTGCATCGGCTGCGGATATTGCTTCTACGCCTGTCCGTTCGGAGCGCCGCAATATCCGAAGGTCGGCAATTTCGGCTCGCGCGGCAAGATGGACAAGTGCACGTTCTGCGCCGGAGGCCCAGAAGCCGACGGCAGCAAGGCGGAGTACGAGAAATACGGCGCAAACCGTCTCGCCGAAGGCAAGTTGCCGCTCTGCGCCGAGATGTGCTCGACCAAGTCGTTGCTTGCTGGCGACGGCGAAATCATTGCCCAGATCTACAAGGAGCGTGTGATGAAGCGCGGTTACGGCTCTGGCGCCTGGGGCTGGAAGACCGCGTATCGCGAGACGATCGAGTCTTGAAAAACCGCATCGCCAGCGATCACCCAGTATCGGGAGGAATTGATGGTGTGTCTTGCGCGATTTGCCCGTCTCGTGATTGGCACGGGCGTGCTGCTGCTGCTGCTGCTCATCTCCGCGGCTTCACCGTCCGTCGCCCAGCAGGTCAACCCGACGGCGAGCTCAGTCAAGGAGCAGCAGCTTCTCCAGGAACTGAACCGGGTCCAGGGACGCGTCAGCATTCCCGACCAGCGCTCCGGCGTGCTTGAGCAGCCGGCAGGCCGTGAATGGCGTGAGTTCCGGAACGTGACGCTGCACTGGATAGGCGGTATCGCCATTCTTGGCATGCTTGCGGCGTTGATCATTTTCTATCTGACCCGGGGCATGGTGCGGCTTCAGAGCGGTCGTTCAGGCCGGACCCTCGTGCGCTTTAGCTCATTCGAACGCTTCGTGCATTGGATGACGGCGACCTGCTTCATCATTCTCGCGCTTTCGGGATTGAACGTCACTTTCGGTCGTACGCTGCTTTTGCCCTTGATGGGTCACGAAGCGTTTTCCGAATGGTCGCAATGGGCGAAATATGCGCACAACTACCTGAGCTTCCCGTTCACGATTGGCGTCGTTCTGATCTTCCTGATGTGGCTCGCCGGCAATATCCCGAATAAGGTGGATGCCGCTTGGCTCAAGCGCGGCGGCGGCATCGTGGGTCACGACCATCCGCCGGCCTATCGTTTCAACGCCGGCCAGAAGGCAATCTATTGGATCGTTGTGATTGGCGGGGGCCTGGTGGCAGCCACCGGATATGAGCTGATGTTCCCGTTCTATCTATCAGGTATCGAAGGGATGCAGCTCGCGCAGGTCGTCCACGCCACCGTGGCGATGCTGTTCATGGCGGTGATGCTGGCCCACATCTATATCGGTACGATAGGCATGGAAGGGGCGTTCGAGGCGATGGGTAGCGGCACCGTCGACGTCAACTGGGCGAAGGAGCACCATAGTCTCTGGCTCGAACAGGAGAACGCGCGGACCGGTGCAAACGACGCGCGAACACAGCCCACTGCCGCGGAGTAGGTGGCGCACGCAGCCCCAGACGTTTAGCGCGTCCCACTAAAGGCGCACGCCCGTCGTTGCAAAGGCCTGTTGCACCGGCTCCTGCACGCGGTTTAAAACCGCGGCCCCAATTGCTGCCAGAACAATGGCGGCCGCGCAGGCGAGCAAGAAGGACTTCATCGCCGTTCTCCCAAAAAACCGGGATTTCGTGAGCTTACACAAAACGGCTCATTGCGGATAGCAATGATCGAACGGATGTCAACGGCAATGGCTGATTTGCATTCGTTGAAGGATTGATGTCCTTCTTGCGTTGGCCGGCCGCGCCCCCGACGCAAGTCGACGCGCGACTACCCTGGCTTCGGTATTCCAGTTCGCGGTTCTTGCCGGTCTCGTCCATCCGAAGATCCGGTTTGAGCCCGTCGTTCACCGTTTATTGAGGCGTTGGACTACCCGCGCGGAAGATGGATCCAGGCACATCTCGTTATCGCACAGGTGATCGGCATTGCTCTCACTTGTCCGACGCGATTTTTTTCTAGTTGAACGCGGCACCCATTTCGGGCGAAGCATGGGCCCACATGAGATGATCGGCCGTGAAGGGACATGTCATGCCTGTCCCATCAGATGGTAAGAGGACAACTTATTGAAATATAGAGGCTATCTCTTTTCCGTTGCCCCCATGATGGATTGGAGCGAGAGTTCAAGTTTTTCAGTTGGTTAGAAGGACACGTGTGCACGACGTGTGCACCGGGAGATCAACAGAAATCTTGTCACGGCCAACGTAAGCAGCCTTGTGGCGCATGTGCACGGCCTGAATTTCCGAGGGCAGGAGGCGGGCGGGTGCTTACGAGCAACCTCAGTTGTTCGAGGTGGAATGATCGAAATTCGTGGGTTTGACTCCCACTCTCTCCGCCATTTGCACGATTTTCTGCGACAGCCTGCGATCTGCTCCGAAATCCCACGCCGCGCGGCGCCGGGGCGGAGATGCGGCCCAGTCGATGCCGACGGGAGATCGCACGGAGGTTTAGACGTCCTGGCCGCCGCTTCCCTCGAGCGGTCGCAGAAGGGACGCGCTTGCTGCACCCGACGGGCTGCAGAAAGCTCTGGGTATCACCTTCCGATTTGCACAGTCAGCCCCGCGTCCGGCACCGGGCGGAATTTCCTGCCGCTGACATTCAGATCTGCCGCAACCAGTCATTCCAGCGCGGATCGTTGAACAGCGTCCTGGCCCTGGCATATTTCCAGATCCCGTATTTCTGGTAGTCGAAATCCCAGCTGGACAGCTTCCGCTGCTGCACCGCCCAGGATCCCCACTTCATATCCGAGACCGCGCGTGCCACCCACACGCGGGCTATCAGTTCTTGACGGATCTCTCCATAGTATCGCTCGATCATCTCAACCGTCGTGGCTTCGTCTGTGAAGGTCTCGCCAAGAAGAGCACCGATCTCGTAGGCGCGCTCGTTGTTCGACGCGAACTCGAAGTCGATGAGCTTCATGTCGCGAATCGCGTCTCCGGACATCGTCACCATGAAATTGCCTGCCATGCAGTCGTTGTGACAGGGGACGATATCCAGTCCAGATGCCATGAACGCGCTCCTCGCCCGACCATACTGGTAGAGCAGCCAGTCGAAGTCCGCGGGCCGGATCGCGCCCAATTCGTGTCCCTGCTCGATATGTTCGTCGGTCATGGCGAAAACATCCTTGGTGACCGGCAGCCGTTCGCAGGAATTGAATTTCTGGAAAAGATCTACGACCGCCTCGAGGAAATCCTTCCGCATGAAATCGGCTGCGGTCGATGGTCGATAACCATCCAGGAATTCGAAGAGTTCGATGTTGGCTTCAGGATCGAACAATTCAACGCGTGGCGAAATCCCGAGGGCGTTAGCCTTGACGGCTGCCTCGTTGGACAACCGTCGGTCGACGAAGTTTTCCGATCCCTTGCCGAACACCTTGAGGAAGTAGGTGACGCCCTCATAGGTGAGCAGCCAGTTCGAGTTCATGAGCCCGCCGGTCAGGGGGCGCCGGATGACCTTCTCATGATCCCACCCCGGAATGGCCGAGATCGCGGCGACGACTTCGTGTTCGATCTGTTCGTCCATCGGTTTCCCCCTACGCCGCGCTGCGAAGCCGGTCTGCGGCGTGCGAGCGCTGTGCCAGTTCATTGAAGCGCATGAACCGCCATGAGGCGTACTTGGCGAATTCGAGGCTCCGGCGGGGCGAGGTCGCCGCCATCAAGGCGCCGATGAGTCCCCAACGCAGGTCGTCGAGGATGCCGTAGATCATCGCACGCTGGAAATGCCCTTCGTGGAAGCGGCCGAACCATTCTTCGAAGCCCCGGCGTGCCTCGGGTTCGCATTCGAAAAACTCCTGCAGATAACATCCGGCGTCTTCGAACCGGTCGGCGTTTGCCGAGAGATCGAAATCGATCAATTTCACTTGGCCATCCGGGCCGATCATCAGATTTGCCGTGTTGCCGTCGCGATGGCAGGGGACCTGCTCGACGCCGAGCGCCGTGATCGCCTGGCGGGCCTGCTCCGCAAATGCGTGATAGGCGCGAATGTTGAGCGGCAGACGCGCATGGGAGGAAACACAGGCGCGGTTCAGGCGATCGATCTCGGTGAAAATGTCGCCATCGCGCAGAAACCTTGGCCCCGTGTGAAGGGCCTTTTTGGCTGCAATCACGCGGCTGCGCAGGTCGCTGTTCACGCAGTCATGAAGCCCGCCGGCGCGCCAGCCCTCGCCCAGATGCTCCATGACGACCAGTCCGCCTTCCGGCATCGTCTCGAGAACGCTCGGGCCCACGCCCAGATCGCCCGCGATCGTCGCCGAAGACAAAGCCGCGGTGACATCGACATAGGCGCTCGTGTCATCGTGATAGTGTTTGTAGATTTCCGCCGCTGTGCCCCGACGCGCCAACCAGATATCGGCTTCGACACCGCGCCATGCGGGCGAGGCCAGAACGGTCAGCGGACTCTCGAATGTTTCGGGTTGCCCGCCCAGGCGCCGCGCGGCAATGTTCCGGACCGGCTTGCTCCTATCCTCGCTCATCGCTCCCCCTTTACTCGCGTGGCACCAGCGGCCAGTCGCGGAGTTGCCACCCATCGCCCCGGATCTCGGTCTCCAGCGCGGCGGCTAGCCGGCAGAGCCGGATGTCGTCAAAGCGCTTGCCTACGATCTGGACCCCGACTGGCAGTCCGCGCGCATCGAAGCCGGCGCAAATGGCGGCGGCGGGGTGGCCGGACTGGTTGAAGGGCGCCGTGAACGTGCAGTGGCGCAGTGGATTCAGTGGATCTGGCCCACGCTCCGTCACAGGAAAGTTGACGACCGGCATCACCGGCGTCAACAGGAAGTCGGCATCGACAAACAGCGCGTTCGCCTGTGCAACGCCCTGCGCAATTCCCGCCTCGAAACGAGCGATACGATCGCCGTCCCAGCCTTCCGCCTCGGTGAACCAGGCCAGGATTTCCGCCGGCGTGTTTGCGCGCATTGCCTGGGGCACCGAGGCATATTCGCGCCAACCGCGCAGCTTGAAGGAGTCCTCCATCGGCAGGATCGCGTCGAAGTCGAAATGGTTGGAGCCTTTCACGACGCGACGAACCAGGCGGGCCATTGTGGCTTCGGCAGACTCGAGTGTCTGCCGGACAGCAGGTTCGACGCTGGGACCGAAACCGAATTCGCCGTAGACGGCCACCGTCGCCTCCCCGAAGCCGCGTTCAGGCTCCGTGACCGGTACCGAGAAGCGGTCCGCAGCCTGCACGCCGCCGAGAATGCGCAGGTACGCCTCCAGGTCGGCGGCATGCCTGACCATTGGACCCGGGGAGCGCACGTCCGACGCCGGCGTGTGCGCGATCATACCCTGGGTCGGCTTGATCGTCGCGAGCCCGCAATGAGAGGAAGGTAGGCGCACCGAGCCGGCGATGTCGGTCCCCACCGACATCATTCCGATGCCCGCAGCCAGCGATGCTCCGGCTCCGGCGCTGGAGCCGCCGGGATTCCAGCTCTTGCCCCAGGGATTGCGCACGATGCCGTAACAGGAACTGACGCCCGAACCGCTCAGTCCGAAATCGGGCATCGTGCCTTTGCCGAAAATAATGGCGCCTGCCGCCTTCAGTTTCGCGACCGGCGGCGAATCCACCGTGGCGACGATGCCATCGCCATGAATCTTCGAACCATGGCGCCAGACCATGCCCGACGCATTCACCGAATCCTTGATGGAGACCGGGACGCCGTCGAGAGGCCCTTTGGGTGCACCGTCGCGAAACCGCCTGGCGGCCTCCTTCGCCGCTGCGAGGCTGGCGTCGCGACGCAGATCGTAAAGCGCCGTCAGTTCCTCGTTTACCCGCTCGATCTGGTCGAAGGTAATCTCCATGACCTCGACGGGATCGATCCTAAGATCGTTGTAGCCGGCCTGCAGTTCGGCAAGCGAGAGCTTCGACAAATCAAGAACGTCCATTGGTTCTCCTTCCGATGCGAAACTGCCGAATGTGCCGGCATGGGCCAGCCAGCAAACCATGGCGAGCAGGCGTTGCTAACGGCCCTTGATGCTCTCCAGCTTGCGGGTGATCGTGTCGCGAGCGACGGCGAGATCCCCCGGTTTTCCCGACATGAATATCCGCCCCGACGCGCCCATCATCTGAACATCGTTGATGACGGCGTTAGGCGCGGCCCTTTCCGCCTCATTTGCAGCGACGCAAGCGAACAGTGCCGGCGCCATTTCGTAGATCAGCAATGCGACGCCCGGAACCAGGAGCGAAGCATCGCGTGACCGATTGAGGATGACCGCATGCTGGTCCGAAAGGTCTTCAATGATGTCGTGGTAGAGAATCTGCGGGCGGAGCTGGTCCTGCGGCTTGGCCCCTATGCCTTGGAGGATCGCACCACCCGCGGCCTCCAATTCCTCCATCTTGTTGGAATGGAGTTCGAGCAGGCCGAACTGGCGTTCGGTGTAAAGGATTCCGGGCTCCATCGCTGGATTGGATTTGAGGGCCAGGTCCGTGATGCGGTGGATCGCGAGGGCAGGGGCAACCTCGATGATCAGCGAATGCTGACCTTCGAAGGGTGGGTAGCCCCTCGCACGCGTCGGTGAGGACAAATACGCCGCGAACTGCGGCCGCAGATCTTCAATCGGCAAATAGACGCGCAGCTCCGTCATGCCCTTGTCCCTCTTCCGAACTTTTCGTGCCGGCCTCAGCTCTTGACCGATTCAAAGTGCGCGGAAAGATCCGGGTGCGGTCTCGGAATGACGTGGACCGCGGTTACTTCGCCGACCTGCGAGGCGGCTTCGGCTCCCGCTTCGGTCGCGGCCTTGACGGCGCCGACATCACCGCGGACGACGACAGACACCAATCCGCCGCCAACTTCCTTGCGCGCGATAATTTCGACGTTAGCCGCCTTGACCATCGCGTCCGCGGCGGAGAGTGCGGGTACGTATCCCTTGGTTTCGATCATTCCAATTGCAAGATTTGCCATTTCAGGTACTCCGTTATTTGCGTTTCGTGTCTTGTTCGTCGATTGAGCCGATGATCAGTGCGTCGATTGGCGCGGATCGTTCCGTGAACCATCCCGCTGCTACCGAGCCTTGCGTGACCAGCACGCTTTCGCCGTCGGCGCAGCCGAGCGGATCGAATGCGATCAACTTGGCGCCGGTCTCCGTTTCGACCTCGAGCAAAGCGCCCGCTGGCAATGTATTCAGGCGGCGGCTGGACCAGAGCCTGCCGCTGACGCGCGCTCTAATCATTCGATTGTCCTTTCGATCCTGATGCCTCGGCGACGGGCTTCGTCGTTGGCAAGCGGAGTGAGGCGCGCCGTCTTGGTGATGCGCAGCCGGGTTTCGCCGTTCGCAACCGCTGCAAGATCGCGCTCCGTAATCAGGCCCTTGCGGAGCTCCGGAATCCTTGGGGGAACCGTCGTCACGAGGGTTTCGGGTCGCTCGGCAACAGGCCGCATGACGCTTGGCGGAAGCTGCTCCACGCGCTCGCGAGTTTCGACATTCCAAACCGGCTCGAAGTGGAGGCGGCCGTTCCGCAGCGCCGCCACGAACCTCGGATCGGTCGCACGGTCGAGAATGGAAGAGGCAAATCTGTTCAAGTCCGCCGATGTGCTGACGTTCACCCGCTCGATTGTTGCATCGCAGGCGAGTTCAGCTCGCATCGAAGCCAGTTCCTCGGCAAGAAGCTCCTTGATGAGGGCGCGGAGGTCTCCCATCAATCCGCTCCGGCGTCACGAAGCGCACGTTCGGCTGCATCGCGGGCGTTACGGACATCTGCTTCCGTTCCGGCAAGGTAAAGCCGGCCATTCGCACCAATCATGCGCATGTCGACAACCTTGATGTCAGCCGCTTTTTCCGCTTCGTTGCAGGCAAGAATCGCGTACGCCGCCGGCTGACACTCGAGCAGATAGGTGCTCTCTCCGCCAAGGACCATCGAACCTGTCTTGTTGCGGTTCATGAGGAAAGCGTGCTGCGCGTCGACCCGGGTCACGATTTTCGACGCCATGATCTTCGGCTTCTCGGCCTGGTCGGGGCGCTTGCCCATCGTCGCCAGCGCGGCGTCCGCTCCTGCCTGGACTTCAGACGTGGAGTAGGCGTGAAACTGAAGCGTGCCGAACTGGCGTTCGACAACCAGAAAGCCGGCTCTCACTGCAGCGCTCTTCAGTACCGTGTCGGTCAGCGCTTCGATGTCGAGACCCGGCGCGATCTCGATGATCTGAGCCGCCATTCTGGCGCGCGGCAGCGTGCCCCGCATCCAGGTCGCCGTGTAGGCGAGCGTCTGCGGCTGCAACTGATCGATGAAGATGAAGGCGCGAAGATCAGTCACGGTTCGCTCCGGTCAGTTGGCGAAGTTCCTGGAGGATCAGCTGGCGCAGCAGATCGCGATCTACGCCATTCCCGTCCGAGGAGGCCGCCGTCGAAGGACGCGCGGACGCCGCCGAGGCCGACGCAAGCGATTCTTCACCATTATCGAAAGGTGCGCGTACCTGGCTGAAATCGCCAAAGGGCACGAACGAATCGCTGTTCCATGCCAATCGCGTCCAGTGCACGAGATGCTGCGGCCCAATGTTTTCGCCGACGGATGACCGTCCGAAATAGCCCGTGCCGATCATGAAGGAGGGTGCGAGATGTGTCGCGAAACCGGCCGCTCCTTGTGAACAGGGTGCATTGACGACCACTCGGTAGACCGGAAGGGCATCGGCGAACAGCATCGCACGTTGCGCATCTTCGCCGTGGAACGCTGCCGAATGTCCCGACCCGGTCACTCTCAGCACCATCTGCGCCATGCTTGTGGCGCCTTCGAAGCTCACAGCGCTGGCAAACGCCAGAACCGGGCAGAGTTTCTCCTTGGTGAGAGGCTCCTCGATACCGAGATGGCTGACTGGTGCGACCAGCGTGCGAATGGAGCCGACCACGCGAAAGCCCGCCTGTCGCGCGATCCATTCAGCGCTTTTGCCGACCGCCGCAGTATTGAGATGGCCTTCCGGGAACAGCCAGTCCCTGAGCTTCGATGTTTCGGCTTCGCTGCAGATGTGAGCGCCTGCTGAGCGCAGCGCCCGCTCAAGCTGCTGCCTGCTTTTTTCCAGCGTGATGAGGACGCTCTCGTTGGTGCACAGGACGGAGTTGTCGAAAGCCTTGCTGTCGACGATACGCCGCGCAGCGGCGTTGAAGTCCGCGCTCGGATCGACATACGCGGGGGCATTGCCTGGACCGACGCCGATAGCCGGATTCCCGGACGAGTAAGCTGCACGAACCATCGCACCACCCCCGGTCGCGAGGATGACCTGGATTTTCGGCGAAGCCATCAACGCCTGCACCAACGGCACGGATGGCTGCTCGATACATTGGATCAAGCCCGCCGGGGCTCCTGCTGCGACTGCCGCTGCTTCGAGTTTAGCGGCCGCGTCGCAACAGCAGTCGCTCGCCAGCGGGTGAGGACTGAAAACGATGGCGTTACGGCTTAGCAGCGCAATGATCGTCTTGTAGTAGAGCGTGGATACGGGATTGGTCGCGGGCGTCAGCGCCAGGACGATCCCTGCCGGCTTCGGAATTTCGATCATCTTGCGGGCTTCATCCACCCGCGGGTTCACGAGATCCGTGTTCTCGTAAAAGTCGACCAGAGCGTGGGAGGAGAGTTCGTTCTTGAGCTTCTTGTGCTCGACGACGCCCATCCCCGTCTCACGAACTGCCCATGCCGCATAGTGCTGTGCATGGGAGTATGCGACCTCGGCAACGACTCGGGTGACTTTCATGACTGCTGCCCGGTCAAAGCGGGCGAATGCGCGAACTGCCCAGCCGGCACGTTCGATCCTCATCGCCGCGATCGCCTGGGCCTGATCGGGTACGACCAGGCGAGGCGCATCTTCTCGACCGTGCATCTGCGTACCCATCGTTCAGGCCACCCGTCGTGTCTTGCGCAGCAGTTCGCGGACGCGAGGCATCACCGCTTCCATACGGTCCACGATTTCCTGACAGGTCGCCGCATCGAGGAGCACGCCCGGCTTGAACTGCAGGACGCGCTTGTCGAGTGACGAGAAGATCGCCCACACTCCGTTCTCGTACAGCGCGCGGGAGACCGCGACCGCCCCTTCGGGATGATCGAACTCCAGTCCGAGAATGATGCCACGCTGGCGAATGCCGACGAAAATATCGCTGTTGGCTGCCATAAGTGCGGAAAGGCTGCGGCGGAAGAATTCCGCAACCGAGCGGACGTTCGCAATGACTTCGGGGCGCTGCAGTATTTCGATGACCTGGTGGCCAACCACGCAACCCACCTCGGAGCCGCCAGCAGTGGAGATGTGCGCCGCGCCGTCTTCGTGAAGCCAGCCGCCGCATTCCTCCGTCACCACGCAAGCCGAAACGGGATAGATGCCGCCCCCGAGCCCTTTCCCCGTGACGAACATATCCGGTTGCAATCCATACGATTGCCATCCCCACATGACGCCGGTGCGCATCAGACCAGTCTGGACTTCGTCGGCGATGTAGAGCGTGCCGTAGCGGCGGCAGAGGTCCTGGCAAGCCTTCAGGTAGCCTTCATCGGGAAGCGGGAAGCCATAGGTCGCGGGGATCGTTTCGATAATGAATGCCGCCACGTCGCGACCGCGCAATGCGCGGTCCAGGGCGTCGACGTCATTGAAGGGGACTTGGAAGAATTCGTCCGGACGATCCGCCAGGAATATCTTCGAGAAGCGATCGTCACCCGTCGCGACGGACAACCCGGAATGACCGTGGTAGCCTTTGACGATCGATACGATCTTGCGCCGCTTTGTGGCGTATCGGGCGGTCTTGAGCGCGATCTCGACGGCCTCGGCGCCGCCGGCGCCGAAGATCGCGTACGTCATTCCGGGTGCGGTCCCGACCAGCTTCTCTGCGAACGCGGCTCGTGCAACGGATGGGAACCAATGGTTTCCCATGTCGAAATAGTCCAGCGCCGACTTCAGCGTGGCGACAAGTTCGGGATGGCGGTGGCCGAAATTATATGTGCCGCCATTCAAGTGGAGGTCGATCAGGCGCCTGCCCGACATATCGTAGAGGAAATACCCTTCGCGGCGATCGATCACGAGGTCGATGCCAGCGTCCTGCCAGAACTTCGTCTTGCCAGGGTTCCAGTACCGGATGGCTTTATCGAGCAGTTCGGCCTTGGACTCGAATTTGAAGAACCCGTAATCGAACAATGAAGTTCCTCCCGTCGGTCCCTTCTATTCGCATGTGGAATTGTAACTTACAACATATTTTTGAGTTATGTCGGTCAATATCGATTTGCTTTCCGGGGGCACCATCAGTAACTCTGTCGCATCAGACATTGGGAAGTCGGCCAGATGAGTACGAAGTCGCGCAAGGGCGTCCGCCAGGACAATATTCTCGCCGCTCTGGAGCGAAATCCGGCGTTGCGGGTGCTTCAGATCGCTGAAGAACTCGATGTCTCCACCGAGACGGTGCGTCGCGATCTGACCGAACTTGAGAGCTCGGGGAGGCTCAGTCGTACCTATGGGGGGGCGGTCAAGAACACAAATCGTTTCGAACCTGCGCTCAACGAGCGCCTGTCGCTGAAGATTTCGGAGCGGCGCGCGATCGCCCTGGAGGCGGTCTCCCGCTTTGCAACGGAAGAAGCCTTGCTTCTGGGTGGGGGCTCAACGATGATCCATTTTGCGCGAGCGCTCCGCGAGGTGCCGCGGCGGATCACCGTCGTAACTCCAGCATATCCGATTGCTGTCGAGCTTGCCGTCAACCCGATGATCGAGATCATC
Organism: Bradyrhizobium sp. INPA03-11B; assembly: GCF_040446015.1. Lineage (NCBI taxonomy): Bacteria > Pseudomonadati > Pseudomonadota > Alphaproteobacteria > Hyphomicrobiales > Nitrobacteraceae > Bradyrhizobium > Bradyrhizobium sp. INPA03-11B. Next base: position 34,917 of record NZ_JASGSR010000006.1, on the reverse strand, counting down.
ATGCTGCCGGGAATTTTCGAGCCCCAGGAGCATATAACGGTGGGGCCGGACACCCTGCGCGCCATGGATCGCTATAAGGTGCGCACCGCCATCATCGGTGCGTCAGGTCTCAACGCTGAGGGTGTGAGCGAGGCGCTGTTGCGGGCCGGGGAAGTGTATGGAGCGATGGTGGAGAGGTCGGAGCAGTCTGTGGTGCTCGCGGACTCGGACAAGTTCGACAAACGTGCCCTCGTCCTGCTGACCGACTGGAATGCAGCGACGACGCTTGTAACTGATGTCGCCCCACAGGGCGCGCTCAGGACTGCGCTTGATCGTGGCGGCACGAAGGTGATTGTCGCCTCCGGAAATTAGGGATGCTCGGCGCGACACGGGTTGCAAGCCCTGTCTCGAATAGGCCGGCACCAAGCGGAAATCATCCAAAGCATCTCTGACAACGCGCGTTGCGGTGCCTGGCATTGGCCGGATGCGACCTGTTTCCCGCATTCAGGATCGCCATGACCCGAGAAGTTGCGGGCTGCGGAGGCCGTCGCTGCCAAATTTTGACTGACATGCCACTAAAATATGTTGCAAGTCACAATTTACTGTGCAACAAATTTGTCAAATGCGCTGAATGGCAAGGAAAACTGCACGAAAACCAGTGGTAACGGAGGAGTCGGTCGTATGCTCAAAGTCTCCAGGCGTTCTCTTTTGACAGCAGTGGCGGGTGGCGCCGTTTCGACAGCCTTGCCTGCTCCCTTCGTTCGGCGCGCGTCCGCCGCCGGACGCAACTCCCTGATATACGGCTCGGCCCAAGCCTTGACCGGCAACTGGGATCCGACCAGTCACACGCAGCTGGCCCAGATCAATTTCGAGGGGTTCGTCTTCGGATATCTGTTCCGCACGCCGATGCGTGAGGAGGATCCCTCGCAGATCGTCTGGGAGCTCGCGACGGGGCAAAAGCTGATCGACGAGCACACGATGGAATACACGCTTCGCGACGGCGTGACGTTCCACAACGGCGCGTCGTTCTCGGCCGAGGACGTCAAGGCGACGTTCGAATACTCCACGCACCCCGACAGGCCCGCGAGTGCGTTGTATCCCGGTCAGTGCGAGGTGGAAGTCGTGGACCGGCTGACAGCCCGCGTGCACACGAAGAAGTTCGGATACCCGGCGTCGGCCTTCCAGTTCACCGGCGCCCTCATGGCGATCATGTCGAAGGACGACGTCAAGAACCCCAAGGGTCTCTCGCAGCGGCCGAACGGGGCAGGGCCCTTCAAGTTCGTCAAGCAGGAAGGCGACACGAGCTATCTCGTCGCCAACGACAAGTACTTCCGCGGCAAGCCGAAGATCGAGAATGTCGAGTTCAACTACGTCGCCGACGCCACGGCCCGCGTTCTCGGGCTGATGTCCGGCAACATCGATCTTCTCCAGCGTCTCGAACCGGAGCAGTATGCGACGGTCAAGAAGAACAAGGCCTTGCACTGCTGGGAAGCGCTGTCGACGGAAAACAAGTACCTGCACTTCCGCTGCAACAAGCCGCCTTTCGACAATCCGCTGGTCAGGCAGGCGGCGGCGCACGCGATAGACCGCTCGCAGATCCTAGCGGTCCTCGACGTCGCCGGCGCGGCCAACAACGACTATATCAGCAAGCTGAAATTCGGCTACGAGGACGTGCCCGGCTATCCCGAATACAGCCCCGAGAAGTGCCAGCAGCTGCTGGCCAAGGCCGGCTTCCCCAAGGGGAAGGGGCTCCCCGAGATCGAATACCTCACCTCGACGGGCTTCTATCCGAAGACCAAGGAGTACGGCGAGGTCATTACGAGTTTGATGCAGGAGCAGGGCTTCAACGTCAAACTGACCGTGATGGATCCCGCGGCATGGGAGGCCCGCCTCTACCAGAAAGCCGGCAGCGTGGCCGAAGGTCACATGATCGACTGCGGCTGGATGTCGGGCTCGCCGGAGCCGGACATCGTGCTGCGCGCGATGTTCTATTCGAAGGCCGGCTCCGGCGGTGGTCTGATCAACGGCATCCAGGACAAGGACATCGATGCGGCGCTCGACAACGAGCGTGCGGAAGGTGATCCGGCCAAGCGCAAGGTCGCGGTTGGCAAGGCAACCGAGGTGATCGCCGCCAAAGTGCCGTCGCTATCTCTGTTCACCTCGGTCAATCTCAATGCCTGCCGGGCCGGGCTGACGGATTTGTACGTCTACCCCAACGGCCAAATGGACGCGACGCGCGCCTACTACAAAGACGCTTGAGGGCTTCCGGCAGTGGTTTCGCTTGTCAGCTTCCTCGTCCGGCGCATCCTCCAGGGTGTGCTCATCATTCTCCTGGTGTCCTTCGGCATCTTCGCGGTTCTGCGAATGGTGCCGGGGGATCCCGCCCGGCTGATCCTCGGCCCCATGGCCACCGACAAGGTCGTGGAGGCGACAGCCAGGGAGATGGGCCTGCGCGATCCGATACCGATCCAATATGTACGTTGGCTCGGTGCGGCTCTGCAGGGCAATCTGGGCCAGTCCTATATCCGCGCGCTCAACGGCTCGCAGATCGCGGAATCGCAGGGCGGGGTCGCCCAGGCCGAGAAGGCTCACGTGCTGAATCTGATCGGCAGCGCCTTGCCCTATACCTTGCAACTGGCGGCGCTGGCGCTGCTCTTCGCCGTGATCATCGCTGTCCCGCTCGGCATTGCCGGCGGGATGCGTTCGGGAAAATGGCCCGACAAGGTTGTCCTCTATCTCGGTTCGGCCTTCGTCTCGATCCCGAACTTCTGGCTGGCGATCGTGTTGGCGCTGGTCGTTACCGCCCAGCTCCATCTGATCCCGTCGATCGGCTATCAGGGCTTTTCCTATACGATCCTGCCTGCGTTCGTGATCGCGATAGAAATGTCGCCGATTTTCATGCGCAGCCTGTCAACGTCGGTGGCCGGTGCACGGCGGCAGAGTTTCGTGAGCCTGGCCGAGATCCGCGGATTGTCGCGCCGGCGCATTTTCTTCGGCCACGTCCTGCGCAATGCAGCCGTACCCGTCCTGAACCTGTTCGGCGTTCAGATCGGCGCTCTGCTCGGTGGCATCCTGGTCGTCGAGTTCATCTTCAACTACCCCGGGATCGGTCTGCTGACCGTTCAGGCTGTGCTTCAGCGCGACTTTCCGGTGATACAGGGCATCGCGGTGTTTTCCGCGGTACTCTTCGTCCTGATCAATATCCTTGTTGATCTGGCTTCCACCTGGATAGATCCGAGGCTTGATTTCTGATGTCGCTTGAAGCTGTGTCCACCGAGACGCCCGCGACCCGGACCACTGCCGTCAGTCCCGGACGGCGCATTTGGCGGACGGTTTATGCCGAACCGCAGTTTCGCGTCGGCCTCGCACTCCTCATTCTCCTGATCGGGGCGGCCCTGATCTACCCGCATCTGACGTCGCTGTCAGCGACCAAGATCGCAGTGCTCGACCGCTTCAAGCCTCCGGTCTTCCTGTCCGGGGGCACATGGCTGCATCCGCTGGGAACCGATCAACTCGGCCGCGATATGTTCCTGCGTTCGCTGATTGGCCTGCAGAACGCGCTGGTTATCAGCGTGACCGCCGTCATCATCATGTTCGTCTTCGGCGCGGTGCTCGGGCTTTTTTCCGGCTATTATGGCGGCTGGATCGACACGGTGCTGATGCGTGTCACGGACGCGCAGCTTGCCGTCCCGGTGATCGTGCTCGCCATCACGATCCTCACGGTGCAGCGACCGAACGTGGAGACGGTCACGCTGGTGCTCGCCCTGTCGGGCTGGCCCGCCTATGCGCGCGTGACCCGTTCCGTCACGCTTTCGGAGCGCCAGCGTGAATATGTCCGGGGGGCCAAGATCCTGGGCGCTTCGGACTTGCGGATCATCTTCCAGCTGATCGCGCCCAATGTGCTGCCGCCGATCGCCTTCGTCGCCGTGCTCGACATCGCCCGGATGATGATATTCGAGGCGATCCTCGGCTTCATCGGCATCGGTGTCCAGCCGCCGACACCGACTTTTGGCAACATCATTGCCGACGGCCAGAAATACATCATCAACGCCTGGTGGGTCGCGACGATGCCCGGTGCCTTCCTGTTCGCTTCCCTGCTCGGCATCAACCTCATCGGCACGTCGATCGAACAGGCGCGCAATAAGGTGCTTGGAGGGATTGTCTGATGGGTGAGACGCTGCTCTCGCTGCGAGGCCTTTCGATCGAGTTCGTTCGCGGCAGTGATCGCCGCCGGATCCTCGACGGCATCGACATCGACGTCACCCGCGATCGTGTCCTCGGTATTCTCGGTGAAAGCGGTTCGGGCAAGACGACGCTGGCCAAGGCCATGGTCGGCTGGGTGAGCGAGCCGTTGCACGTTACCGGCGGCGAGGTTCTCTATCGCGGCCGCGATCTCCGTGACGTTCGAGTCCAGCGCGAGGTACGGGCGAAGATTGGCTTCATCGGCGCCGATCCCGGAAACGCATTTGACCCGACGCTGCCCGTCGGCAACCAGATCGCGGAGAAGCTCAGGGTGGTTCGCCCCGACATCGGCAATTCCGAGGCGCAGAAACGCGTCGTCGAACTGCTCGACGCCGTCCGCATCCCCTCGGCGAAGAGCCGTTATTCCGAGTTTCCGAACCAGTACTCCGGCGGCATGCTGCAACGCGCCGTCATCGTCGACGCGCTCATTGCCGAGCCTGAACTGTTGATCTGCGATAACATGATCCAGTCGCTCGACGTGACGGTCGCGGCGCAGATCGTTCGGCTGCTGCGCGAACTGCGCGGACGGATATCGGCCGGTATCGTCTTCATCAGCACCTCGGTGCCGTCGGTCGCCGAAGTGGCGGACGAGACCTTGGTGCTCGCCGGTGGCCGGATCGTCGAAAAGGGCGAGCCGATGGAGATCGCCCATAGCCCCAAGAACCCGATAACACGCCAACTCGTGGCCCGCACACCGCGCATCTGGACCGGCGACCAGACCGCCGACGAACCCCGCCACAACCACGAACGGCCGATCCTGCAGGTGCAGGATGTCACGAAGACATATCTCAAGAAGGACCGGCTCAAGTTCTTCGGCTATCAGAATGTGCAGGCCGTCCGTGGCGTCAGCTTCGATGTGTTCCGCGGCGACAATTTTGGTCTGGTGGGCGAATCCGGCTGCGGAAAGTCGACGCTGTCGCGGCTCCTCTCGTGGGTGGAGGAGCCGGATCAGGGCTCGATCATGTTCGAAGGTCGCGACATTGCGACCATGAGCGGGCGGGAGCGTCTAGCGATGCGCAACGGATTCCAGCTCCTGCTGCAAGACCCCTACAACTGCCTGCCGCCGCATCTGCCGGTCGGCCGCTCGATCGGGCTCGGACTCGAGGTTCACGGCGTCGGCCGCAAGGAGATCGCCTCACGCGTGCGCGACGTGATGCGGGAGGTCGGGCTGTCGGCGGACGATCTGCATTCACTGCCCGTGGGCATGAGCGCCGGACAGCGCCAGCGCGTGAACATCGCGCGCGCGCTGGTGCTCGAGCCGCGCCTGGTGATCCTCGATGAGACACTTTCGGCGGTCGACCCCGTGGAGCAGTCGCGCCTGCTGGCCCTTTTCGAGCAATTGCAGGCCAAGCACGGACTGACATATCTCTACATCTCGCACGATCTCGCCATGGTCCGGCGCGTGTGCACGCGCATCGCCGTCATGTATCTCGGCAAAATGGTCGAGGTCGCCGATACCAGCGGAACGTTCTACGATCCCGCACATCCCTATACCCGGGCGCTGCTGTCCGCCGTGCCGACGCTGGACGCCAATCCGTATAAGCCGGAGGAGTGCCTGCTTGACGGGGAGCCGCCGAGCCCGATCGACATTCCGCCGGGTTGCAGTTTCGCCTCGCGGTGCCCGCATGCGTTTGCGCGCTGCCGGATCGAGACGCCTCTGCTGCGCGAGCACAAACCTGGAAGGCTCGCTGCCTGTCACCTGCTTGATCAAGAAGAAACGACCGTGGCGGCGTAGTTTCAGCACCCGCTGTCAGCATCCAATCCGTTGAAATGATCGGAGAGACCATGAGCCGTTTAGAGGGGAAAGTAGCCATCATCACCGGTGCTGGCGCGGGAATCGGTCGCGCCAGCATGGAGCGCTTTGCAGAGGAAGGCGCGCTTGTCGTGGGCATCGGCAGAACCTATGAAAAACTCGAACAGACCAAAGCGCAGCTCCAGGACAAGGGGCTGAAATGTCATATCGTTGGCGGGGACGTTTCAACCTGGGAAGGTGCCAGTGAAGCGTTCAACGCCGCGTTCAAAGCGCATGGACGCGTTGATGTGTTGCTCAACAGCGCAGGCGTTGGCTACAGCTGGGCGAAAGTCAGCGCAGGCTCGATGGCCAACGTGGTTGATACGCCCGTGGACAAATGGCGCGAAGTCATGGCCATCAACTTGGACTCGATATTCTACATGTGCAAGTTGGCAATTCCAAAAATGCTGGCCACCGGTGGCGGATCGATTATCAACATCTCCAGCATTCTGGCCGTCAAGGGGCTGGCAGACGGGCACACCTATTGCGCCACCAAAGCCGGTGTAGAAAACCTGACGCGCTCACTCTGCATGGCTTGGGCCGCACAAGGCATTCGCGCCAATTGCGTTGCTCCTGGTTGGACCGCGACTGACATGATCCAGGACGTGATGCACATGTTCGACGATCCTCAGGTCGCCAAATCCCTTTCTCCGATGCTGCGCCCCGGAACGGCGTTGGAGATTGCAAACGGATGCCTGTACCTGGCGTCCGATGAAGCGTCGTATTGCAATGGCTCGGTCTTGACCATTGATGGCGGCAACACCGCCGGCTAGGCGAATCGCGCACGACTTCGATCAGGCATCACGGCGAAATCCGTTCGGCTTTCAAAGTGGTCGAACGGTGACTAGGCGACAGCGAGCATCGATCGTGGTGCTCCGGTTGCCGTTCCTCCCTAGACTTGGCCGCGGCGCACGCTCGCGGCCACAGCCCTGCCGTCTCACGACGGCGGGGCTGCTTTTACGGAGCCGCGTTGCGAGGCTTTCTATGCCTGTCGCTGAGCCCGTCTGAAAAGGTGGATGCCGTGGGTTATGCTGAGACGTTCTTGGATCGCTTTGCACACTTCTCGCGTATTGGATCTACCGGTGACGGTGGCGTAGACCGTGTCGAAGGAAGCCAAGCGAATGGAGAGGCGCGTCGGCAGCTTGTTCGATGGATGAAAGAGTTGGGGTTTAACGTATCTGTCGATGAAATCGGCAATATCTTTGGACTACTGAACGTGGCTGGAGAGAGCGCCCCACTTGTATTGACCGGCTCGCACATTGATAGCCAGCCGCGTGGTGGATGCTTCGACGGCGCATACGGCGTGATTGCAGGCTTGGACGCTGCAGTCGCCGTTCGCGACCGGCTAGCCAAACAATCCAAACCAAGCTCAGCCAATCTGGGCGTCGTCGCTTGGATGGGTGAAGAAGGTGCTCGTTTTCGACCACTGATGGGATCGAGAGTCTACACCGGCGCCAGGACGCTTCAATCTGCGCTCGACGGCAAGGACATGCAGGGGATCAGTGCGCGCGAGGCGCTCGCTGGTATTGGCTTTCTTGGGACGGACACCGCCCCCAAGCTGCCCGTGGCTTATGTCGAACTGCACGTTGAATGCGGCTCGCAGCTCGAAGTTCGCAAAAAGTCACTTGGTGTCTTTACCCGGTGGTGGGGCGCCCACAAGGTTGACCTTACGTTCGAAGGCAAGACGGCCCACACCGGCCCCACGCCAATGCGGGCGCGTCAAGACGCGCTCTACGCGGCTGCGCAGGTGATCGTTGCGATGCGCGCGCTTGGTGACAGTGCCGAGATCGGAAGCCTACATACGTCAGTTGCCAAACTCGAAGTAGTCCCAAATTCACCCAATGTCGTTCCGTGCGGCGCAACCGCCTGTGTCGAGCTTCGGTCGTTGGATCCGGAGGTCATCAAACGATCTTATGATCATCTGCTCGCGTGCGCGTCGTTCGCGGCGACGACGGCCCGAGTCAAGTACGCGATCACGCGAGATGATTTGCGAGAACCGGGAAAATTCCATGAAGGACTGAGTCAATTGGCTTTCGAGGTTGCGAAATGCAACGGAGAAGAGGCCGTGGCGGTTGACACGTTGGGGGGCCACGACGCGATCATGATGGCCGCCGTTTGTCCAACCGTCATGCTGACGGTGCCGAGCCGGGCGGGCCTATGCCACCATCCCGATGAATGGACATCGCAGGAAGACCTCGAGAGGGGGATGACTTGGCTTTCGGCGGTGCTTGAGCGAATGATTACGGCAGAGTTGCCACGGTGACTTAGCGGTGAACCGGCAGTTTTCACCGTAGCTCAATTGGTGGGTTTTGGCCTCGGAAAGCCAAAAATGCTCATTCGTTCAAAGAGGGTTGACTGACACCTCTCTCCACCATTTGCACGATTTTCTGCGACGGCCTACGATCTTCCGCACTTCCCTACGCTGGAGGTTGCCCTCAAGATCGCTGGTACGCTTGTTACATCTGACGAATTGCCGTCCTGGTTGGAGCACGGGGTGCGGCATTTCTACGTCCATTCGGATCCGTCCCTTCGCGTTGGACTGGCAAATGTCAGGAAGATGTTCGGGCGGCAATCAAATCAGCTCCGGCAAAAAGGAAAGTTCGCCCGTGGCATTTGAACTATTCAATCTGGCAGGCAGGCGCGCGCTCGTCACGGGATCGTCCCAGGGCATCGGTCTTGCCATTGCGAAGGGGCTTGCCGAGCATGGCGCCTCGGTCGTCCTGAACGGACGCGACGGCGCCAAGCTGGACGCAGCAGCGGCCGATTTGACGAGAGCAGGGCACAGGATTGCCGTCGCGGGATTCGATGTGACCGTCGCGGATGCCGTTCGCGAGGGCGTTGCCAGCATCGAACGAACGATGGGCGCGATCGACATTCTGGTCAATAATGCCGGCATGCAGTTCCGCGGCCCGCTTGAGGATTTTCCGGCGGAGAAGTGGGAGCTGCTGCTCAGGACCAATGTTTCCAGCGCGTTCTATGTCGGGCAGGCCGTCGCGAAGCACATGATTCCGCGCGGCAAAGGCAAAATCATCAACATCGCCTCGGTGCAGAGCGAGCTGGCGCGTCCCGGCATTGCGCCTTACACCGCAACCAAGGGCGCGATCCGCAATCTTACGCGCGGCATGTGTACCGACTGGGCGAGGCACGGCCTGCAGATCAACGCAATCGCGCCCGGCTATTTCAAGACTCCGCTGAACCAGGCGCTGGTCGAAGATCCTGCCTTCTCGGCCTGGCTCGAAAAGCGGACGCCGGCTTCGCGCTGGGGCAATGTCGACGAACTGATCGGTGCCGCCGTTTTTCTATCGGGCGATGCTTCGTCCTTCGTTAACGGGCATACGCTCTATGTCGATGGTGGTATCACGACCTCTCTGTAGCTCCCGCGGTCTGAGGAGAAAGCCATGAAAGCAGTCGTCATTCACGCCGCCCGGGATCTGCGGGTCGAGGAACGCGAGCCGGAGACGCCAGGGCCGGGCCAGGTCGAGGTGGCGATCGAGGCGGGCGGCATCTGCGGCTCCGACCTGCATTACTACAACCATGGCGGTTTCGGGACGGTGCGGATTCGGGAGCCGATGATTCTGGGCCACGAAATCGCGGGCACGATCAAGGCGGTCGGCGCCGGCGTGTCGAAATTCACCGTCGGCAACCGGGTCGCCATTTCCCCGAGCCGGCCCTGCAACGCCTGCGATTACTGCCTGCAGGGCCAGCAAAACCATTGCCTGAACATGCGCTTCTACGGCAGTGCCATGCCGATGCCGCATATTCAGGGCGCCTTTCGCCAGCGCCTGGTCGTCGAGAACTGGCAATGCCATGAGGTCAAGTCCGGCATCTCGATCAACGAGGCTGCCTTCGCCGAGCCGTTCGCTGTCACCCTGCACGCGGTCGCGCGCGCGGGATCGCTGCTCGGAAAACGTATTCTCGTCACCGGCTGCGGTCCGATCGGCGCACTGACGATCATCGCCGCGCGCGTGCACGGCGCCCGTGAGATCGTCGCGACCGACGTGATGGATGCCGTACTGAAGAAGGCGGAAGCAATCGGAGCCGATCGCACCATCAATGTTGCGAGCGAGCCGGAACGGCTTGCCGGATACGCGGCCAACAAGGGCACTTTCGACGTGCACTTCGAGGCATCTGGAAACGAGCGGGCGATCCGATCGGGTCTCGACGTCCTGAAGCCGCGCGGCGTGCTGGTGCAGCTCGGACTTGGCGGCGACGTCTCTATTCCCCAGAACACGGTGGTCGCCAAGGAGATCGAGGTTCGCGGCACCTTCCGCTTCCACGAGGAGTTCGGCCTCGCCGTCGATCTCATCAATCGGCGCGCCGTCGATCTCAAGCCGTTGCTGACGGGCTGCTATGGCCTCGATGAGGTCCAGACGGCCTTTGAACTTGCCGGAGACCGCAGCCGGTCGATGAAGGTACAATTGAGTTTTTGATCAGTGAGGCTGTCGCAGTCCGACTGCCGAGCGCCACGATCAGCGAATTGGCTTTGTCGGAAGCGAAACCCCCATTTTTGGCCGTAGCTAGGACGGTAGGTTTTGGTGAGGAAAGGTCGAAAGTCCAATTTGTTTTCAATGGAGATTGACTGACGCTCTCTCCGCCGCGCACTGTCTCTGATTGGATCTAATTGGACAACAGTTGCTGGAGCTAGCCCAAACTTGCCCATGATGGATTGGAGCGAGAGTTCAAGTCTTTCAATTGGTTAGATGACGCCGTGTGCATGACGTGTGCACCGGGAGATCAAGAAAAATCTTGTCACAGCCAACGTGAGCAGCCTTGTAGTGCATGTGCAGAGTCTGAATTTCCGAGGGCCGGAGGCGGGCGAGTGCTTACGAGCAGTCTCAGTTGTTCGATGTGGAACGATCGATATTCGTGGGTTTGACTCTCACTCTCTCCGCCATTTGCACGATCCTCCACGCCTGACCACGATTTTGTGCGATCTCGTACGCTCAATCGCTCGCCGATCCATGGGCGAAAGCCGAGAGTGGCAGCGAAAGTGCTGCAGGGGGCTGGCAGTTGGTTCAATCCGACGACACGGAAGAGGGGCTTCGACGTATTCCGGAGCTCTTGTACTCGTCGGGAATCCTGTCGACGAGGACGCGCGCGACAACATCACCTGCGGACAGTTATGGAATTAGCTAAGCAGGTTTACAGATCTCGTCAGTCCAGGCTGCAAACCGAGTTTGCACCTCGCATAGATGAGCGGACAGGATATGAGGATTCATTGACGCCGTCATACCGTCTGGTTCAGCATGACGGAGTGAGGCTGTGAGTTTGCGCGGGTAACGAGCCTCTGCTCATCAAGTTTGCACTGCTTGTTGGACTGCTTCCTGGCTCCAGACGCGCTGAGTATTCATGTCCCAGCGAACAGACTTCGATCTTCAAGAGGCGACGCGGCAGCCCGCGCTGCGGCGGCTTCATCGAGCCAATCACATGGCCTGTGCATGCGGATGCTGCGCACCGATGCTGCTGGGAGCGTTCATCGCGCTGACGAATGCGGACAGGGCTTTGGCCGAGCTAGGTATCGCTGTCCACGAATTGCCGGCAATCCGAGTGACCCGTAGAGAGGTTGCGCGGCATCCGCTGGATCGCGCGCTCCATCGCACCAGAAAGCCCACCGCAGCCAATACGTCCGCCGTGATGCATTCTGTACCGGCTGCGGGCGCCGAGGCGGGCAGCGTGGCCGCCGGCCCGACGGTGCCGACGAGCATGGCGAGCGAGATCAGGGTGTCGGGCGCGGATCTGCGGACGCGCCCGGTGGCGCGGCCGGGTGAATTGCTCGAAGCTATCCCCGGGTTGATCGTGACCCAGCACTCCGGCGAAGGCAAAGCCAACCAGTATTTTCTGCGTGGCTACAATCTCGATCACGGCACCGACCTTGCGATCTATGTCGACGACGTCCCGGTCAATATGCGCACACATGCGCACGGCCAGGGCTATGCCGATCTCAACTGGCTGATCCCGGAAACAGTGTCCGCGATGGACGTGCGCAAGGGCCCCTACTTCGCCGATGAGGGCGATTTTTCTTCGGTCGGCAGCGCGCATATTGGCCTGATCGATCGCGTGACCAAGGGGCTCGCGCAGGTGACCGTCGGCAGCTTCGGCTATCGCCGGCTGCTCGGGATGGATTCGTTCAAGTTCGGCGAGGGCGCGCTGCTCGTCGCCGGCGAGGCCGGTACCTACAACGGCCCCTGGGACAATCCGGACAATGTGCGGAAGCTGAACGGCCTCGTCCGCTACAGCCAGGGCACGGCGACCGATGGACTGTCGATGACCGGCATGGCCTATGTCAACAGATGGAATTCGACTGACCAGGTGCCGCAGCGCGCGATCACGAGCGGTGCGCTCGACCGGTTCGGGTCGGAGGATCCAAGCGACGGCGGCAATACCAATCGCTTTGCGCTCTCGGCGCGGATGGCGCAGAGCGATGATGCCGGCACGTGGAAGGCGAACGCCTATGTCGTGAAGAGCCAGCTCGATCTCTTCAACAATTTCACCTACTTCCTGCGCGATCCCGTGCTCGGCGATCAGTTTCACCAGCATGACGACCGGCTGATGGCGGGCGCCAATGTCGCGCGGACGCTGACGGGCTCGTTCGCGGGGCTGCCGATAGAGACGATCGTCGGCCTGCAATCGCGCTACGACGCCATCGACCTTGCGCTGACCGACACGTTCCAGCGCTCATTCCTCGCCAACGTCCGCAGCGACAAGGTCGGCGAAGGCAGCGTCGGCCTCTATGCCGAGAACACCGTACGCTGGACCGACTGGCTCAGGACCACGGTGGGCTGGCGCGGCGACTATTATGCGGCCGACGTCACCTCGCTGTTCAACGCCAGCAATTCCGGTCATGTCGATGCTGCGATCGGCAGCCCCAAATTCAGGATGGTGCTCGGGCCCTTCAACAAGACCGAATTCTTCCTCGGCGCGGGCTACGGCATGCACTCCAACGACGCGCGCGGCGCGACCACGACGGAAGACCCGGTCGATCCCACCACGAGGCTCACGCCGTCGCCGCTCCTCGTGCGCACCAGGGGCGCGGAGGTCGGCGTCCGCAGCAAGATCGTCGCTGACCTCGACACGTCGCTCAGCGCCTTCATTCTGGATCAGGACTCGGAAATCGTCTTCAACGGCGATGCCGGTGACACCTCGGCAAGCCGGCCGAGCCGCCGCTACGGCTTCGAGTGGACCAGCCATTATCGTCCGAAATCCTGGATTGATATCGACGCCAATCTTGCGATGACGCATGCGCGGTTTCGCGGCGATGACAGCGACCAGGCCGCGACCTACGCCTCGCTTGCCGGATTTCCGGAGGCCCAGATCGGCAACGCACCCGGCAACTCCATTCCCAACGCGCCGCCGATGGTGGCTTCGGCCGGCGTCACGCTGGGCGAGAAGACCGGCTGGTTCGGCGCCCTGCGCTGGCGCTATCTTGCCGCCAGCCCGCTCACCGAAGACAACGCGTTTCGTTCACAGCCGACCAGCATTTTCAACGGGCGCGTCGGTTACCGCACCGACAATGGCTGGCGCATTCAACTCGACGTCCTGAACCTGTCCAACACCAGGGCGAACCAGATCAGCTATGCCTATGGTTCGCTGCTGAAGACCGACACGCTCTACAATCTCTGCTATCCGGTCCAGACGGTGCCGGCTGCCGTATGCCAGAACGGCGTAATGGACTACATCGTGCATCCGGTGGAGCCGCTCAGCTTTCGCGTAACGGTGGCGGGCCAGTTCTGATTCGTCGAAGTCTCGGCCGATTGCGGATCATCGGCTCCCTCCGCCGACCGAGCAGTCGCTTCTGCTCCGACAAGTTGTCCATGCGGAGCCACCGGCCTGTCGAGCCGGCATTGATTTATTCTGCCGGCATAGCTAACCTAGTTTTCAATTTGAAAAGAATGTTGCATGCGCGAACTCGGAACAGTGCTGATCGTCGCGCGGAGCGGCCCGGAATGGGCTGCCATCGCCGAGACGTTGTCCGATGAATATGACTACCGGGTCCTGACGGTTGACTCGGTGGACGGCGCATTGGCCGCGCTCGCCGACGCCCATGTCGACATCACCCTCGTCGAATATGGCGCCGAGGGAAGGGGGCTCAAATTCCTGGTTGAACTGCGGATTTCGCATCCCGACGTGATCCGGATTCTCGCGCTCGACGCGAAGACGGAGGTCGGTCAACGGGAGATGGCGTCGGCTGGCATCTATCAGCTCATCCGAAAGCCGCTCGATGCCAAGCAGATCGGATTGATGGTCGAACGTGGTCTCGAGGCCCGCGAGCTCGCTCGACGCCATCGTCTCCTCACGCGCGAATTCAAATTTCCGGCCAATGCAGTTGGGATTCACGCCCGGCAAACTCTGCCATTGCCCCCCGAAAGCCGTCGGTTCGAAAAGCTGGTTTACGTCAGCGAGAAGCTGCACGATCTGTGCGAAGTCGCGCGGAAGGCAGCAAAGACGGAGCTGCCGATCCTGATCCAGGGAGCGACAGGGACCGGCAAGGAGCTGCTTGCGCGCGCCATCCACTACAACTCGATGCGTCGCGATAGCCCCTTGCTGGTTCAAAACTGCGGCGGCATGTCCGATGAGCTGTTGCAGTCAGAGCTGTTCGGTCACAAGCGCGGCGCGTTTACCGGTGCGGTCTCGGATCGGCTCGGTTTGTTTCGAGCCGCGGACAGGGGCACGGTCTTTCTCGACGAGATATCCGAGGTGTCGCAATCGTTTCAGGTGAGCCTGCTTCGCTTCCTGCAGGAAGGGGAGGTGAAGCCGCTCGGTTCGGACAAGATCGTGACCAGCAACGTTCGCGTCATCGCTGCTTCCAACCGGCCGCTTCGGGCGCTGGTCGCCGCGGGCGAGTTTCGGCAGGACCTCTATTTCCGCCTGCGCGGATTCGAGCTGGAGGTGCCGTCACTCTGCGATCGGCCCGACGATATTCCAGTGCTGGCCGAGTTCTTTGCGGCCAAGCACAGTGACGCGATGGGACGGAAGATTCTCGGCATCTCGGCCGCCGTGCTCGAGAAGCTGGTCGCCTACGGCTTTCCAGGGAACGTCCGCGAGCTGGAGAATGAGATCCGCCGCATGGTGTCGCTCACGGACGAAGGGGAATACCTGACCACCAAGCATATGTCGCCGGCCATCCTGGCTGCCCCGCCCCGCGCTCGCTTTAATCCCGCGGGTGGTTACGTCGTGAAGGGCGGCACGTTGAAGGAAAAGGTCGAATGCCTGGAAAAGCAGGTCGTCAGCGAGGTTCTTTCGCGCCATCGATGGAATCAGAGCAAGGCGGCGAACGAACTCGGCCTGTCGCGCGTTGGGCTTGCGAACAAGATCAAACGATATAGCCTCGATGAGGCTGAATGAGAGGCGACGATGCCGGATAGCCAGGACCCGTCCGAGCCAGACCAGTCGATCAACCTCTTGCCATTCCCCCAATCGCGGGTTTCGCCACCTGGCGCCAGGGTGCCAGCGCGGAAGCTTGGGTTGAGCAGACTGTCAAAAGACCTTGGCTTGCCGGAACGCCAAATGACGGGGCATTGGTGCAGCCGCTGCGAGGGGATCTGGTACGGATACCTGCTCGAGGTCGACTGTCCTGCGTGCGGGAATCGCCACGGCTAGACTCGCACGGCATCAAGGTTGCGCTCGCCATCGAGCGACATCGATTCCGAAAGCGTTGCCGACAACTCGCGCGGCAGATTCGCAGTTTCTGCCGTTCGCATGCTGCAGAGCAAGGCGGCTTTCGTCCGCAGCTCTCAATTTGAAAACCATCTATGCATAGCAAAGTTAGTATGCACGTCTCATCAGGCGTGAATTGCTGCTTGAACAAGGCCTGATCCGAATATTGCTGAATCTGCGCGTGTTTTTGGCGCGCGAAGCGTTCGGCACGGGACTTGCTACTCCTTCACCAAGATGCCGCCCAGTGCGTCTTATTTGGTGGAGGAAATGATGGCTAATCTTCTTTGGCTCCAGGGGGGAGCGTGCTCCGGCAACACGATGTCGTTTCTCAACGCCGAGGAGCCAAGCGCCTGCGATCTCGTGACTGATTTCGGCATCAACGTCCTGTGGCATCCGTCGCTTGGACTTGAGCTCGGCGAAAATCTGCAGAAGCTCTTGCATGCGCTGAAGTCAGGACAGATGCCGCTCGACATTTTCGTTTTCGAGGGCACGGTGGTCAACGCGCCAAACGGCACCGGCGAGTGGAATCGTTTTGCTGGCCGGCCGATGAAGGATTGGGTGAGCGATCTTGCGAAGGTGGCTGGCTACACCGTCGCGATCGGTGACTGTGCGACATGGGGCGGCATTCCGGCGACGGCGCCGAATCCGTCAGAGAGCCAGGGTTTGCAATTCCTCAAGCGCCAGCACGGCGGATTTCTCGGCGCAAGTTACAGGTCGAAGGCAGGCCTGCCCGTGATCAACGTGCCGGGATGTCCGGCGCATCCCGACTGGATTACGCAGATCGTGGTCGCCGTGGCCACGGGTCGAGGCGGCGACCTTTCTCTCGACGAATTCCAGCGTCCGAAGACTTTCTTCACGAGCTTCACTCAGACCGGCTGTACCCGCAACATGCATTTTGCCTACAAGGTCTCGGCCACGGAATACGGGCAACGGAAGGGGTGCCTGTTCTACGACCTCGGTTGCCGGGGTCCGATGACGCACTCGCCCTGCAACCGCATCCTGTGGAATCGTCAATCGTCCAAGACGCGCGCCGGCATGCCGTGCATGGGCTGCACCGAGCCGGAGTTTCCGTTCTTTGAGCTCGCGCCGGGCACGGTGTTCAAGACCCAGACTCTGATGGGCGTGCCGAAGGACCTTCCGTCAGGCGTCGACAAGTCCGGTTACATCAAGCTGACCGCGGCCGCGAAGGCGGCGTCTCCTGCATGGGCCGAGGAGGACATCTTCGTCGTTTGACGAGGATGTCTCCCGCTTGCCCGCAGGCTCATCGCTCCAGTTTTTGGTTTTTTAGGGACGGACTCTCATGCCAACAGCAGTGCAAACCCTCGACATTTCACCGGTCGGTCGCGTCGAAGGCGACCTCGACGTCCGCGTCAATATTCAAGATGGCGTCGTCGTCGACGCCTGGACGCAAGCCGAACTGTTTCGCGGCTTCGAGATCATCCTGCGCGACAAGGATCCTCAAGCCGGTCTTGTGGTCACGCCGCGGGCTTGCGGCATCTGTGGCGCCTCGCATCTGACATGCGCCGCGTGGGCTCTCGACACTGCCTGGCAGACCGAAGTGCCGCGCAATGCGATCCTGGCACGAAATCTCGGCCAGTTGGTCGAGAGCTTGCAGAGCCTTCCGCGTCACCACTACGGGCTCTTCATGATCGACTACACCCACAAGAACTATTCGGGCTCGAAATATTACGAGGAAGCCGTCCGGCGCTACGCGCCATTCACCGGCACCAACTACGAAATCGGCGTGACCATTTCCGGCAAGCCTGTCGAGATCTATGCACTCCTCGGCGGTCAATGGCCTCACTCGAGCTACATGGTGCCGGGCGGCGTGATGTGCGCGCCGACGCTCACCGATGTGACGCGGGCCTGGTCGATCCTCGAATACTTCCGCCGGGAGTGGATGGAGAAGGTCTGGCTCGGCTGTTCGCTCGAGCGATACGAGCAGATCCAGAGCTATGACGACTTCATGGCCTGGCTCGACGAGAAGCCGCAACATGCCAATTCCGACCTTGGCATGTTCTGGCGGATGAGCCTCGACTGCGGCATGGATAAGTTTGGTCAGGGCCACGGACGTTTCGTGTCCTGGGGATATCTCCCTCACGAAGACAAGTACCAGAAGCCGACGATCGATGGCCGGAATGCCGCTGTGATCATGAAGAGCGGAGTGTACGACGGTCATACCGATACGTTTAAGCTGATGGACCAGAAATTCACGCGGGAGGACACCGCGCACGCCTGGTACGATGAGCCGGGTGGCCTGCATCCCTTCGATCGCAAGACCGTGCCGACCCTGAAGAACGCCGTCGACATGGGCGGCAAGTATTCCTGGGCAACGGCCGTGCGCCACGACGAAAATGGCCGGCTTGAAGCCGGACCATTGTCACGCCAGCTGATCGCCGGCGGCAAGCATGGCGAGTCCTGGCAGCATTATGATCCGCTGGTGCTCGACATGTACAAGAGGCTGGGCGGCGCTAGCGTCATGTTGCGGCACTTCGCCCGCATGCATGAAGGCGTCAAGCTGTATCGGCAGGCCGAACACGCGCTTCGCGAGTTTCGCCTGAATGATCCCTGGTACATCAAGCCGAGCGAACGCGATGGGCGCGGCTGGGGGGCGACCGAGGCGATCCGCGGAGCGCTTTGCCACTGGATCGAGGTCAAGGACGGCAAGATCAAGAATTACCAGATTATTGCGCCGACCACCTGGAACGTCGGACCAAGGGCGGCCGACGGCACGCGAGGACCGATGGAGCAGGCCTTGATCGGCTCGCCCATCAAGGATCCCAGCGATCCGGTCGAGGTCGGGCATGTCTGCCGCTCCTATGATTCCTGCCTGGTCTGCACCGTGCATGCTCACGATGCCAAGACAGGAGAGGAGCTGGCGCGCTTCAGAACCGCCTGATCACACTCCCTTCAGTACTGGATTGCATCAGCGGGCTTCGTTCGGCCAATATCATGGGCCGACGAAGCAAGGTGGATCACTACGTCGAAAGGCGGGGTCGCACATGGCGTCCGATAACGGGGCTATCCTGAAAGCTATCGCGGATATGCTCGCGGGCGGGCTCGAGACTCAGGTTGAGCCCTTTCCTGAGACGGATAAGGAATTTGCAGAGATATTGCTGCAGCTGCGCCAGCTCGATCCGAAGGACCTCAAGGCCAGGCTGGTGATCTCCGGCTTCGTCGATCACCCCTACGGCCCTGACAGGCAGCGCTGCCTGGAGTGCATGTACTATCTCGTGCACCGGAAATGGTGCGATTTGCCCGAACTTTCGGTGCCGGTCGAACCGGACTGGTGGTGCCGATTATGGCGTATCTGAACGACCCCCGAGGCACGTATGATGGCTGCCGTCAGCGATGATGGACTACGCAGCGAAATCGCTCACCTCCTGACCTCCGGATTCGTCACCGACGTATTCCCCCGGGCGGACAGCCATGAGCGGGTGCAGCAACTTGTGTCCGACCTGCGCCTTGCAGGTGATGATCTGAAATCAAAGCTCAGGATCGCAGGATTTACGTCTTATCCGATCATGCAACACGACATCTGCCAGCTTTGCGAAACGTGCATGTATTACAAGGTGCATCGGCGCTTCTGCGAATTGCCCGAGCTTAATCTGCCCGTCGAGCCGGATTGGTCGTGCAGGCTTTGGCGGATCTGAATGCCCTGACCTTATCGCATTCGATCGGCAAAGCTGTCATGCTCGTCGGATGCGGGCAGGATTGTCCTTCGGCATGGCCGGGCAACAGGCCCCGTAAAGGCGCCGTATCATGATAGCCGTCGTCGCGTGTGGAAATCCCAATCGCTCGGACGATGGAGCGGGACTCGCCGTTCTCCAGCTGCTCAGGGCTCGTGATCTCAATCAAGAATCTGGCGTGCGTCTGCTCGATGCGGGCACCGATGGAATGGCGGCGATGTTTGCGGCTCGCGGCTGCCGAACGCTTGTTATCGTCGATGCCTGCCAGTCAGGCTCGGAGCCTGGTGCGATCTTCGAGGTGCCTGGAAGCGAGCTGACGCTGCGGTATCAGCCGGGACTCAACCTTCACGACTTTCGCTGGGATCACGCGCTGTTCTCCGGAAAGGCGATCTTTCGCGATGCGTTTCCAGACGACGTGGTGGTTTTTCTGATCGAGGCGCAGCAGCTCGGCCTTGGTCTTTCGCTTTCCGAAGCCGTGTCCGGGGCAGTGCCGAAGGTGGCTGATCGGATCGAGGAGCTCATTCGGATGCGGCTCTTCGCGGCGTGGAGGGTCTGATGTCCGACTGCACGGTCATCATCCAGGACGGTTCACTGTATCTCTCCAGTGACGTCTGCAAGCGCTTTTTCGATGACCTTCACTCCGTCGTTCTGCTGCGACGAGGCGAGGACCTGTGCATCCTTCCAGTCCGGCACGCGGCTGCCGGCGGATATCTGCTGAAGCTGCGCAACATGGCCGGAGATCGCGTCGTTCACGCTCCCGACTTCTTCCGGGAAAGCGATTTTCCCGCGCATGTCCGAACCGAATTCTCGGCCGAATGGTCGGACATGCACGGCGCGCTCATCATCCCCCGGGCGTTCTACATGTAAACTAAGTTTGCAATTAGCTTATTCAGTAGACAGATCGCAAAAATCGCTGCAAGATCGATCCGCATCAAAGACGCGCTCGAAATTCAACGCATGCGCTCAGTCCGGGAGGACGCCGTGGCAGCAGGTCTCACCAGCGACCAGGTACGTGCAGCCCTGCAAGCGGCGGAAGCCGAAGCGGCATCCCCTGCCGACCGCGCCGAGATGCTCATGGAAATCGCGATGGGGCTGCAGACGCGCCCCAAATCGGCGGATGAGATCAACTCCGCGATCGAGCTCTACGACAAGGCACTGACGATCTGTCCGCAGGAGATGCGCTTGCTGCGAGCGCGCATTCTCGCGCGCAAGGCAACTGCGCTGCAGGCCATGCCGGAGCAAGGCACGAAGTCCCTCGAGAATGCGCGTGGTCTCTTCGAAGACGTCATTCCCGTGCTCGGTGAAATCGGCGCGCCGGAGGAGGTTGCGGAAGCCGAGATGAACCTCGGCCTGTGCCTGCAGAGCCTTGTCGGTGCCGGCCGCGCGAAGATTCCGGATGCGATTGCCGCCTATCAGCGTGCGCTTCGCACCTTCACCCGCAGCGCTCACCCAAAGGAGTTCGTCATCCTCCAGAACAATCTGGCGACGGCCTTTCTGTCGATGCCGATGACGGACGAGCGCGGCAAGATGCGGGAAGCTCTCGCCGTGCAGGCGTTCGAAGAAGCGCTCAAGGTCGTCACGATCGTCGACGATCCGATCGAATACGCGATGTTGCAGAACAACCTCGGCAATGCGCTGCAATACGTCTCGTCCAGTCACGTGCTCGAGAACAATCTTCGCGCGATCGAGGCCTATGACGAAGCACTCAAGGTCCGCACTCGCGAGACGATGCCGATCGAATACGCCAACACGATTTCCAACAAGGCGAACTGCCTCTGGAATCTGCCTGGCCATGTGGCGACCTCGGAAACCGGCAGGGGCATGAATCTCTCGATGGCGCTCGTGTACTACCGGGAAGCGCGCGAGATCTTCGCCGCCCATGGAGACGTGGGAAGAGCCCAGATCGTCGGCGAGGCCCTGATGCAGATCGAGCGCGAGCTTATGGAGTTGTCGGCCGTCCTCGATCGCCCTTCCGTCCTGCATTCCTAGTCCGTCCAGCCAAAGGAGCTTCTTGCACATGAGCGTCTCTCTCTCTCCGGCGATCCTCGCCTTGAGCCTGTGTCTGGGGGCGATCGCCTCCATCGCCGGTGGAATGGTCGGCGGCCTCGTCGTCGGCGGTAAAGTGCTCGGCAGAGAGCTGGCAGCGTTGCTCGGCGGCTTCTACGGCCCGCTGGCCGGGGTCGGCGGCGTTCTCGTCGGGCTCATCGTCCTTTCAATCATCGGTTAAGGAGCGGGCCATGTGGGCAATGACGCAGAGCTCGATCTCCCTGTTCTTTCGCGGAAAGCTCTTCGCCGAACCGGCCAAGGCGTATCGGCAAATCGCGATCGGAGTGGCGGTGACCGCAATACTGCTCGTGCTTCTCGCATTGATTGGCGCGCCGGTGTGGGTCGCCTCACTACTGGCGGCCGCAATTGGCGGAAGCCTGCAACCCTATCTCTTCCGTAATCTGCGCTATCGCTAAAGAGACGCTGGCTGGCGAGATCCCATGAACGCTCACGAATTGACGCCCACGGTACGAACCGATCTCGCCGAGTTCATCGGCGATATCGAGCGGCTGGAGTCGATCGTTGCGACCTGGGATGATACGCCGCGATCGGTGGTTGCCGCCCACAAGGTTGCGATCGAAGCGCTCAATGCCGAAGCGTTCCGGCGTCTGATACGGGCCTTGAAGGCCGATCCGGCTGCATTCGCCGCCATGAAGAATGCGGCTTCAGACGAACTCGTCTACGCGGTGCTGCGGCGCTACAACCTGTTGAAGGCGAGCCTCAACGAGCGCGTCGAGCAGGCGCTCGAAGGCGTCCGCCCGATGTTGAAATCGCACGGAGGTGATGTCGAACTCGTCACCGTGCGCCCGCCGGCGGTGGAGGTTCGATTCAAGGGGGCGTGCGACGGTTGCCCGGCCTCGACGCTGACGTTCCACGCCGGCGTGAAGAAGGCGCTTCAGGACGTCTGCCCCGAAATCACCGACGTCGTTCAGGTCAGGGGACTGGGCGCTGACACCGGCGAAGGCGCGGTTCGATTCATCAGCCCGTTTGCGCTGAATGCACAGGGAAACTGGATACCGGCAGGGACGTTGTCGGATTTTCCGGACGGCGTGGTCCGCGCAATGGAATTGGGCGGACGAAAGGTCATTGTCACGCGCAACGGCGCGTCAGTCACCTGTTTTGAAAATGCCTGCGCGCATCTCGGATTTCCGATCCATGACGGCGAGGTGGAGGGCGGCATTATCACCTGTCCCTATCATGGTTTCAGATACGACCTCGCCAGTGGCGAATGCCTGACGGCGCCTGAAGTGCAATTGCAGCCGCATGCCGTCAGGATCGTCGGGACGAAGGTCGAGGTGAGGATAACGGCATAGCCATGGTCACGTCAGCCACGACCATTCGCTTGAACCGGCCACGTGCCGAGATGCGCGACAACCATGTGCCGCGCCGGTTCCTGTCGGCGAACGGTGCCCGCGTGACGCTCGGCGGAGATATGACGCCGGACGGACTTGCACGATCGATCGTTCCATCGGCGCATACGCTGTTTGGCCCGCGCGGGGTCTGTCTTGTCGCGAAGGATGGCCCCCTGTTTGTCTGCGACAGCGGCCATCACCGCCTCCTGATCTGGAGCCGCTGTCCGTCCGAGGATCAGGCGGCGGCCGATCTTCTGATCGGACAAGACGACTTCTCGCGCGAGGGCCGAAACGCCAAGCGCGATGTCGGCGCCGAGACGCTCAATTTCCCGACCGGCGTCGCCGCCGCGGACAATATCCTGGTTGTGGCCGACGCCTGGAATCACCGTGTCCTGATCTGGCATGGCTATCCGTCGCGCTCAAACCAGCCCGCAGACGTGGTGCTCGGCCAGGCGGACTTCGCGTGCGGCCTTGCCAATCGCGGCAGCGCGGCGCCGCGCGCCGACACGTTGAACTGGCCTTATGGCATCGCCATTTGCGAGCGGCGGCTGGTCGTCTGCGACACCGGCAATCGTCGTGTTCTGGTGTGGAACGAGATTCCGGAAACCAATGGCGTGCCGGCCGACCTGGTTCTTGGTCAGAGCGATTTTGTGACCCGCGACGATAATGCGGGCCGTGATGCCGGCGCGATCGGCATGCGATGGCCGCACGGAATTGCGTCCCACAACGGCGTGCTCGCGATCTCGGACGCCGGCAACAATCGCGTCATGGCGTGGCGGCATTTCCCCGCGGTCAATGGCACGCCCTGTGATTTTGTGCTCGGCCAGGATGATTTCGTCAGCATCGATCACAATCGGAGCGCATACGATCCGTCGTCGAGCGCGATGAGCATGCCATATGGTCTTGCCGTCTGGGACGACCAGCTTGTGGTCTGCGACACCGCAAATTCGAGGCTGCTTGGTTTTGATCTCGAAGAGCTCGCCATGGATGCTCCGGCAACGGGCCTTGCAGCCCAGCACGGCTTTGCCGACAAGGGCGATAATCGCTGGCGCGCGGCCTGTCGCGATAGCCTTTGCTGGCCTTACGATGCATCGGCTTGCGGCCGAACCCTTGCGATCGCCGACACCGGCAACAACCGAATCCTGCTCTGGGAGAAAGCGCCATGAGCAGGCTGAACCCGGTCACACGGCAGGCGGTTGTGGAGGCGATCGAAATCCGGTTCCGAGGCCGCGTGCAGGGTGTGGGATTCCGGCCGACGGTCTGGCGCCATGCGCAGCAGCTCGGGCTTGGCGGGGAAGTATTGAATGACGGAGAGGGCGTGCTGGTTCGCGCACGAGGCGAGCGATCGATCATCGACATGCTCGTGGACCGCGTCGTCGGCGACCCTCCAGCCTTGAGCCGGATCGACGGCGTCGAGATGCGGCCTTATCCGGGAGTGTTGCGTGACGATTTCGTCATTGCCGAGAGCATGCAGGGTGCCGCGCACACCGAGATCTCGCCGGACGCGGCACTGTGCGCCGACTGTGCGCGCGAGACGACCGACCCGTTCGCGCGCCGCTTCCGATATCCCTTCACCAACTGCACCAACTGCGGACCGCGTCTGAGCATCGTCGAGGGCATCCCGTACGATCGCGCCAAGACCGCGATGGCGCCGTTTGCGATGTGCGCCGATTGTGCGCACGAATATCGCGATCCCACCGATCGGCGGTTTCATGCCGAGCCGGTAGCCTGTCACGTCTGCGGCCCCAGGGCGAAGCTGGTTCGCCTTGATGGGCGCAGCTTCACTTTCGAGCAGTTTTCCATGCTCGACGACGTGGACGCGGCATGCAGCCTGATTCAGAAGGGCGAGATTGTCGCGATCAAGGGGCTCGGCGGCTATCAGATCGCTTGCGACGCGACGCGAGCGGACACTGTGAGGCTGCTGCGAAAGCTGAAGCGGCGGGATGGCAAACCGTTTGCCCTGATGGCCAGGGACGGCGCCATCGTCAGCCGATTCTGCAGCCTCGACGAACACGAACTGGCCGAATTGACCAGTCCGGCGGCTCCCATCGTCCTGTTGCGTGCGGATGGGCCGCAGCGTCTGCCTGACGAGATCGCACCCGGACTGCGCACGCTCGGGTTCATGCTCCCGACGACGCCGCTGCATCTGTTGCTGCTGCGGCGGATGGATCGGCCGGTCGTGATGACCAGCGGCAATCTGTCGAACGAGCCGCAGGTGACGGCCGATGCGGAGATGACGGAGCGCCTCGTCGGAATTGCAACCTTCGCGCTCACGCACGATCGGCGGATCGCCAACCGCGTCGACGATTCCGTGGTCCGGGTCGTCGACGGCAAGCCGCGGCTGTTGCGCCGGGCCAGGGGATATGCGCCGGCGCCGATATCGTTACCCAAGGGCTTCGAGGCAGCGCCCGATCTGCTCGCGATGGGTGGAGAGCTGAAAGCCGCATTCTGTCTCCTCAAGGATGGAGCTGCAGTCCTGTCGCAGCACCAGGGCGACCTGGAGGATGCGTCGACATTCGATGACTACCGAAAGAACCTCTCGCTCTACGCCTCGCTGTTCGAGCACCAGCCTGCGGCAGTGATCGCCGACATGCACCCGGAATATCTGTCCTCGAAGCTCGCCCGCGAGCGC
The DNA here is from genome assembly GCF_040446015.1 of Bradyrhizobium sp. INPA03-11B. Classification (NCBI taxonomy): domain Bacteria; kingdom Pseudomonadati; phylum Pseudomonadota; class Alphaproteobacteria; order Hyphomicrobiales; family Nitrobacteraceae; genus Bradyrhizobium; species Bradyrhizobium sp. INPA03-11B. The sequence goes on along the minus strand of NZ_JASGSR010000006.1, from coordinate 9,531 downwards.
GCAGCCGGCGGCGCTCTCCCCTTGATGGAAGTGCAGCATCATCACGCTCATGTGGCCGGCTGTCTTGCCGAGAACGGATATCCGCTCGACGGGCCTCCCGTCCTCGGCGTGGTCCTGGATGGCCTCGGATGGGGCGAAGATGGCGCGCTCTGGGGCGGCGAGTTCATGCTCGCGAACTACCGCTCGTATCAGCGCGGAGGAACATTCAAGCCCGTCGCGATGCTGGGCGCCGCCCAGGCGGCGCGTGAGCCGTGGCGTAATCTCTATGCGCACCTCATGGCGGAGATGAGCTGGTACGAGCTGACGATGAACTTCAGCGAGCTTGAACTCTATTCGTATCTGGAGGCGAAGCCGCGCGCGATGCTGGATGCGATGGCGCGTAACCGGATCAGCGCGCCACTGGCGTCGTCCTGCGGACGCCTGTTCGACGCAATGGCCGCAGCGGTCGGTATTTGCCGGGATAAGCAGACCTATGAAGGCGAGGCCGCCGCCCGGCTGGAGGCCCTGGTCGACGAGGAGCTTCTTGCCGAAGAGGACGAGGCGCTCGCTTATCCGCTGACGATCCCAAATCTTGCCGGGTCCGGAATGCCCTACATCGAGCCGCTCGCGATGTGGCATGCCGTCCTCGGCGACCTGATCCTGAAGACGCCGGCTCCGATCATGGCGATGCGGTTCCACAAGGGGCTGGCGAAGGCCATCGTCGCGATGACGTGCAGGCTCGCAGGCCACTCAGAGGACGGCGAGCGGAGCTTCTCCACCGTCGCGCTGACCGGCGGTTGCTTTCAGAACCGCATTCTCTTCGATGACGTCGTGCGTCGGCTGGAGCGAGAGCAGTTCAGCGTGCTGTCGCATGCTCGTGTCCCTGCCAACGACGGCGGGCTGGCCCTGGGCCAGGCGGTAATCGGCGCCGCACGTCTTATGGAATCGAACAAGAACTCGAGGGAAGGAAACCAGTCATGTGTCTCGGTATTCCCGGGCGGATCGTAAGGATCGACGACGAGACGCGCAAGCTTGCAACCGTCGACATCAGCGGCGTCAGGCGGCAGGTCAATATCGCCTGCATCGTCAACGAGGATCATCCCCCCGCGGCCTGCCTCGGCGATTGGGTGCTCGTGCATGTCGGGTTTGCGATGAGCCGTATCGACGAAGAGGAGGCCGCGCAAACCCTGAAGATTCTCACCGAGTTAGGTGAAGCCCAGGCTGAAATCGAAGCCATGAGGCGTTCGGCAGCCCAACCAGGAGGGTAACGCCATGTCAGGCAACAGCGATCTCAAGGCACTCTATCCGTTCTTGCATGGCGGGCAGCAGGAGCCGGCGCGGCTGGATGCCGCTCTCATGCTTTCGGTCGAGGAGAAAGCGCGCGATTCGCGCGAGACCAATGCGCGCTTCTTCGCCGAAAACGCGCAAGTGCTGGTCGCGGCGGCGAAGGCCATCGCGGATGTCTACCGAAACGGCGGGCGGCTGTTTTCCATGGGCAATGGTGGGTCGAGCTGCGACGCCTCCCATGTCGCCGTCGAGTTCGTCCATCCAATCACCGCGGGCCGGCCGGCGCTGGCTGCGACCAATCTTGTCGCGGATCTTGCGATGATCTCCGCTGTCGGAAACGACCTTGGCTTCGAGCACGTCTTCGTTCGACAGATCGTGGCCCAGGGGCGGAAGGGCGACGCGCTGATCGGCATCTCCACCAGCGGCAATTCGTCGAACCTGATGGCCGCCTTCGCCCAGGCGAGGGAGATGGGCATTGTGACCATAGGCCTCGCCGGTGGCGATGGCGGGAAGATGAAAACCGCGGGTGTTGTGGACTATTGCCTGGTCGTTCCGACGACGTCGATCCATCGCACGCAGGAATGCCATGTGACCGCCTACCACATCCTTTGGGATCTCGTTCACACGCTGCTGGCCGATGACCGGGGATCGGCACGTACGAGGGGGGCCGCAGCATGAAGTATGTCGACGAGTTTCGCGACGGCGAAAAAGCGCGCGTTCTGCTCAGCGAAATCGAGGCGCTGGTTTCGAGCATGACGCTGCCGGCGGACCGGCCGCTCTATCTCATGGAGGTCTGCGGCGGACACACCCATTCGATCTTCCGCTATGGGCTTGAAGGCATGTTGCCGAAGGCGATCGAGCTGGTTCATGGCCCTGGTTGCCCGGTGTGCGTTCTGCCGATGGGCAGGGTCGATGACTGCGTCGCAATCGCGGAGGACCCGAAAGTCATCTTCACCACCTTTGGGGACGCGATGCGCGTTCCCGGTTCGAAGAAGAGCCTTTTGCAGGCCAAGGCCGAAGGCGCCGACGTGCGCATGGTCTATTCGCCGATGGATGCGCTTGAGCTCGCCCGACGCAATCCCGACCGCGAGATCGTGTTCTTTGGCCTCGGGTTCGAGACCACGATGCCGTCGACCGCATTGACGATCCTGCAGGCGGAAAGCGAGGAGATCCGGAACTTCTCCGTCTTCTGCAATCACATCACGATCGTTCCGACCATCAAGGCGATCCTCGATAGTCCCGGCCTGCAGCTCGACGGCTTTCTGGGGCCGGGCCATGTGTCCATGGTCATCGGCACCGCGCCATATGAATTCATCGCCAATTTCTATCGCAAGCCGATGGTGATCGCCGGGTTCGAGCCGCTCGACATCCTGCAATCCATCTGGATGCTTTTGAAGCAGATCCGGGAGGGGCGTATCGAGGTCGAGAACCAGTATGCCCGTGTGGTGCCGAACGAGGGCAACAACGCCGCGCTACATGCGGTGGCCCAGGTTTATGAACTGCGCGAGTTCTTCGAATGGCGCGGCCTCGGATCGATCGATCATTCCGGCGTCCGCTTGCGCGATGCTTATGCGCATTTCGACGCCGAGCGAAAATTTGCGATCCCGAACGTCAGGATCGCTGATCCGAAGTCGTGCCAGTGCGGTGAGGTGCTCAAAGGCGCGCTCAAGCCCTGGCAGTGCAAGGTGTTCGGCACCTCCTGTACCCCCGAAACCCCCCTTGGAGCGCTGATGGTGTCCTCGGAAGGCGCTTGTGCGGCCTATTACCAATATGGCGGCCTGAAGCGGCAAGCGGAGGTCGTATGAATATCGTCCCGTTCGTCAAGGCTCGCACGCTCGGCAAGGTCAACGTCAGTGCCGTGACGCTCGCTCATGGCGGCGGCGGCAAGGCGATGAAGGATTTGATTGACGACGTGTTTGTGGCGGCGTTCGGCGACGCTGCCGAACCGCTCGAGGATCAGGCGCGGTTTGAACTTGCCAGCTTCGAGGCGCATGGCGACCGCCTCGCCTTCACGACCGATTCCTTCGTCGTCGATCCCTTGTTCTTTCCCGGCGGCGATATCGGAAAGCTTGCGGTTTGCGGCACCGTCAACGACCTCGCCGTCGGCGGGGCGGTGCCGATGTTCCTTTCCTGCGCGGTCATTGTCGAGGAGGGCGTCTCGATCGATCTGTTGCGCCAGGTCGCGCGTTCCATGGCGCGAACGGCATCGGAAGCCGGCGTGCGGATTGTCACGGGTGATACCAAGGTCGTACCTCGCGGCGCGTGCGACAAGATGTTCGTCACCACGACCGGCATCGGGATCATTCCTGCTTCATATGCGCTTGGTGTGGACAAGGCTCGCGCAGGTGATGTTGTGCTTGTGAATGGCCTGTTAGGCGATCACGGCGCCGCGATCCTTTGTGCGCGCGGCGACATGGCGCTCGACACGCCGATTGCGAGCGATTGCGCGTGTTTGCACGAGCTGATTGCCTCGATCCTCGCCGCCGCACCCGGAACGCGCTTCATTCGCGACGCGACCCGCGGCGGGATCGCGACGGTGCTCAACGAGATTGCGGAGGGCTCGCAAGTTGCGATCGAGATCGAGGAGGGTATGACGCCGATCCGCGAGGAAGTGAAGGCGTTCTGCGAGGTTCTCGGGCTCGATCCGCTCTACCTCGCCAACGAGGGCAAGATCGTCGTGATCGTCCCTCCCGACGAAGCCGAAGGCGCGCTGGCGGCCATGCGTGGACATCCATTGGGCGCGGACGCTGCCTGTATCGGCCGAATGATCTCCGGGCAGGACTGCCGCGTGACGATGCGAACCACATTCGGCGGCCGCCGGATCGTCGACATGCTTGTCGGCGAACAGCTGCCGCGAATCTGCTGAGAGGCCCCATGCACGAACTCGGCATTACCCGGAATATCGTGGCGATCGTCAGCGATGCCGCCAGGGGGCGCAAGGTGCGCCGCGTTACCGTCGATATCGGAGAGCTCTCGGGTGTGATGGGAGAGGCGGTCGCGTTCTGCTTCGAGACCGTGGCGAAAGGGACGCCGCTTGACGGCGCGGCACTCGACATCAGGCGCGTTGCTGGACGGGCCCTTTGCGCTTCGTGCCGGTCGGAGTTCGATCAGGCGAGCCTGTTTGCGCCGTGTCCCTGCGGATCGGGGCAGTTTACGCGCCTGCAGGGCGAGGAACTGAGCATCAGAAGCATGGAGATTGAAGAGGAGGCTGCTTGATGTGCGGACACTGCGGTTGCGGCGCCAAGGCAGGCGCCACGGTTCTCAACCTCCAGACGGGGCGTGAGACCAGCCTTGGCCGGCCGGAGGCCGGCGAACACTCGCATGATCACGACCATGTCCACGCTGATGGCGTCGCGCACACCCATTCGCATGAGCACCATCACGGGCACTTCCTTGAGGCCGACCCGGGCCATCATCACCACCACCATGATGATCACCATCACCATCATGACCATCACCATCACCATCACGATCATGATCATGCTCACGAGCACCTGCATGCCGAACATCACAGCGCGCATGCTCCGAGCACGGTGGTAGACCTCGAGGAGCGAATTCTTGCCAAGAATGACGCGCTGGCGGCCAAGAACAGGGCTTGGTTTGCAGGCCGCGAGATCCTTGCTCTGAACCTGGTCAGCTCGCCGGGAGCGGGCAAGACAACGCTTCTGGAACGGACCATCCGCGACCTGCATCACGACGCCAATATCTTCGTCATCGAAGGGGACCAGGCCACGGCCAACGATGGCGAACGAATCCGGCTCGCCGGCGCTCCGGCCGTGCAGGTGAATACGGGAACGGGCTGTCATCTGGAGGCCGACATGATCGCCCGCGGCGTTTCAGAACTGCGTCCGCCTCCCGGAGCGGTCGTCATGATCGAGAACGTCGGCAACCTGGTCTGCCCCGCAATGTTCGACCTCGGCGAGCGTGCCAGGGTCGTCATCCTCTCCGTAACCGAAGGCGAGGACAAGCCGCTCAAATATCCGCACATGTTCCGGTCAGCCAATCTCATGATCCTGAACAAGATCGATCTGCTGCCGCATCTGGATTTCGATGTCGACCGTGCGCTGGCTCACGCCAGACAGGTCAATCCGGACATCGAGGTCCTGCAGCTCTCGGCCAGAAGCGGTGCGGGATTTGAGGAGTGGTACAGTTGGATTCGGCGGCAAAGCCAGCTGGTGAAAGAGACCGTCTTTGCTTCGTGACGATTGGACATTGCCATGTTCGGAATATTGGGGCTGGGACTGCTGCTGGGCATGCAGCACGCGCTCGAGGCCGATCACATTGCAGCGGTGTCGAGCATCGCCGCGCGGCGTACGAACGCTGCCGAAATCGTCAAGCATGGTCTGACCTGGGGACTAGGTCACACGACAACCCTGTTCCTGTTCTCAGGCGCAGCGTTGATTCTTGGGTATGCAATTCCGGCGCGTCTAACTCAGCCGCTCGAGACAGCCGTAGGCGTTATGGTGGTGGTCCTGGGGGGTAACGTGTTGTGGCGTCTATGGCGCGATCGCGTCCATTTCCACGATCATCGACATGGCGGTGGTGTTACTCATCTTCATCTTCACAGCCACGCGAGCGAGTCGCTGAGCCACGGCGCGAGCTCGCACGATCACAGCCATGGTGTGCGATGGCGGACGCTTGCCGTTGGCCTCATGCATGGAATGGCGGGCTCGGCGGCGCTGCTGGTTCTGACCGTCGCCCAGGCTCCGAGCCATCGCGATGGCCTGCTATACGTGCTTCTGTTCGGGGTGGGCTCAATGATTGGCATGGCCGCATTGTCGTCGGTGATCGCCGTCCCGCTGGTCATGTCGGCACGCATGCTGACGTGGGCCAATCGAGCCTTGCAACTTGCCATCGGGAGCGTAGCCGTGGGCATCGGCCTGTTGACCGTCTATGGAACGGCGCTCGGCTGCGGTTAGCAGCAACGCCCAATGCGTCGCTGAGTTGATCGCCAGGCCGCCGGTCGAGGCTCTCGTCCGGTGCTACGGCGCAATCGTGTGCCACGGTTGCGGAGCTGAATCTTCCGTTCGGACTCGAAGATGAGCAGGTGCCCGAGACCAAGATGGACACAGCGGGAAGGAAGATGGCGCCGAGGCTTGGGGCGTGGTAGGCGCACGGAATGGGCCAAACGGCTGGTGGGCGGGACCGTAGGTTCCCGCGCTGAAATGAAAAACAGTTTGTACGTCAAGGTGGGTCGACGGGCACTCTCTCCGCCCGCACTCTTCGTCCCTTAAACTAGCCGCCACGCAAAGACTGACTTCGCGTGGCATATCTTGCGCAAACTGGCGCAATTCCGACATCGATCGCTGGAGCTAGCTCAAACTTGCCCATGATGGATTGGAACGAGAGTTCAATTTTTTCAATGAATTAGAAGGCCGCGTGTGCACGACGTGTGCACCGGAAAAGCCGAGAAAATCTCGCTGCAGCCAACTTGAGCGGGCCTTCAGAGGTGAGTAGGGGCGTTCAAACTCCGGACGAGCTAACGCGGACGTGCTGATTTCGCGCCCCACATGCAGAGGCTTGATGGCTCAAAGCCGAACTGTCGGGGTCTATGGGTTTGCTCATCCTCGATTTCGTCGACGCCGACGGAATATTCGAACACCATGCCGTCTGGACCCTGAAAATAGAGAAAGCGAGCGCCTGACGTCGGATGACGGCCTGGGCCGAAGACGATCGGAACGCGCTGGCCCGACAAATGATAGTACGAGCGCAGCACGTCGTCGTTGCTCTCGACCTGGTGGTTGATGTGATGCACGCCGGGTCGGCGGCCGGGGGCCAGCGCCACGGTGTGATGGATCGTGTTGACCCGCATCAGCGCGATGTCCCCGATGCGATCGCTGACGCGGGCGTTGCAGACCTGGGTCCAGAATTGCTCGTCCCGTACTGGATCGGTCGTAAACAGGCCGACGTGGCTGAAACCGGTGATCCCGGCATCGCGGGTGGCAAAATATCGCCTGCCGCTGCGCTCGGGCCGCACGACGAGTTCGATCTGGTTGCCGGTCGGATCCTTGAAAGCGATGAAAGCCTTGACCTTGCGGAGCGCGCATTCGCCCGGCGTGCCGGCGTGGACGGCATGGCCGAGCGCATCGAGCGTTGCGCCGGCGGCATCGAGCTTGTCCGCATCGTCGACTTCGAAGGCGACGGTTTGGTCCCGCGGATCGCCCTCGAAATAGCAGAGCGTGTGCGCGCGGTCGTCGGAGCGCAGATAGAGCGCTTGCTTCGCCTGCTCGCCGACCTGCAGGCCGAGGCTTTTGGTGGCAAAGCTCTGCGCGTCCTCAAGATTGGAAGCGCCCAGCCGCACATAAGCGAGATCCCGCAATTCAATCATGTGGCGCCTCCATTGCTTCGGTACTCGTTAGTCGCCGGCCGGCTGCAGTTCGGGAATGCCGTGGCACTGACTGCCCCACTCGCAGAGCGAGGAGGGATGGGCAGCGAACTGCCGGGGGTGATGATCGGGATCGATGTCGTTGAGGCCGTGCGTATAGCAAAAGACGTATCCTTCAGGCCCTTCGAACCTCAGGAAGATCTGCCCGGACGCGGGCTCGCGTCCGGGGCCATGCAGGATCTTGATCTGGCGCTCCTGCACGAAATAATGGCCCTGCATGATCGAATCCAGGCTCTCGACGCCGTAGCTGACATAGAGGATGCCGGGCCGGTCGGATGGATAGAGCGCAATGCGGTGATGCTTCCGGTCGATCCCGAGATAAGCGACGTCGCCGGCCCAATCGCTGATGCGTGCACCGAGAATCGAGGTCCATAATTTCTGGTCGTCCTTCGGCTTGACGCTGCGTAGTCCCACGCCTTCCAGCCCGGTGATGCCGGCGTCGCGGCTAGGAAAATAGCGGCGTCCGCTTTGCGAGGGCCGCAGCACCAGGTCGATCTCGTTGCCGGTGGCATCCTGCACAATCAATGCATCTCGGACGAACCGTTGCTTGCACTCGTCGGGGCTTCCTCGACGTGCGGTGAATCCGTCGTTCCGTAGCGCGTGCTCGACGCGTTCGAGTACCGCTTCGTCGGAAACCTCGATGCCGATTGAGGACGAGTCTGTTGCCGGTATCAGCGACAGCGTGTGATAGCGATCGTCCGATCGAAAGAGTAGAGCCTGTTTGTCAGGTACTGGTTGCAAGCCCAGAATGTCGGTGGCGAACGCCGCTGCCGGTTGCGGCTCGCGGACGGCCAATCTAACGTAGCAGAGCCCGATCAGGGAGCGTTGTAGCACCCTCTCGGATGAACTTTGGCCCGTCATGTCCGCTTTCTCGACTGCTTGGGCATCGAACTCTCGATGTGCTGCCGCACGATCTGGCGCCAGACACCGAGCAGCCGCGAAAAGTGCTCGGGATCGTTCTCGATCAGCATTCTGACCGAGAAGCCGCGGACCACACTCAGCGTCAAAGCGAGCACATCCTTGGCGAGCTGTTCAGGAATTCCGGACGAAATCAGCGTGTCGAGCCAGGTCGCCTCGATCGAGAAGCGCGTCTGCCGGGCGAACTGCCGGGTCTCGCGCTTGATCTGCCGGGTGCTGTCATCGCTCATCGCGATGGCGAGCTCGATGAAGAAATAGTCGCCGAAGAAGAAGTCCTCTGCGTCTTTGATGATGCTGTCGATCGGATCGCCGCCGTCATGCCGCGCCGACTGCGCGCGGCGCATACTCTGGGTGAAGGTGATCTCGTTGACATAGGCCAGCACGGCCACGACAAGCTCATGCTTGCTCGGGAAATGATGCATCAAGGCGCCGCGCGAAACGCCAGCGAGGTCGGCGACCTCGATCGTCCGCAGCCCGACATAGCCGTTGCGGCGAATGAGCTTGACCGCGGCGTCCATCAGTTGCTTGCGCGTGGTTTCACTCCGCTCCGCCTGGGTTCGTCGTGGCGCGTATTTCGGCTCAGCCGTGCTGTCCCGGCGCGATCTCAGCTTCTGTCGGGTTGCGGGCCCGCGCGATGCCGGGGCGCTGCGGCGGGAGGAGGGCTTTGGTTCGTCAGAATTCGACATAGACGCTGTCTTCTATCACCTTGACCGGGAAGGTCTTCAACGGAACCGTACACGGCATGCCGGTCGGCGCGCCGCTGGTGACATCGAATGTACCAAAATGCCAAGGGCATTCGACGATATTTCCGGTCAGGATGCCTTCTTCGGACAATGAAGCCTCGCCATGCGTGCAGAGGTCGGCCGTGGCGTAGATCGTGCCGCCGACATTGTAGACCGCAAGGTTAGTGCCATCGGGCATCGTCGCGGGACGGATCTCGCCCTCCGGAAAGTCCTGGACCG
>NZ_JASGSR010000069.1:0-44186 GCF_040446015.1 Bradyrhizobium sp. INPA03-11B | reverse complement strand
GAGAATATTGCGCGCAGGCGCCGAGCGCGATCGGAAGAAACAGCACAGCGGCCTTGCGGGCCCAGTTCCGGGATGCAGACATGATCACACTCACACGCTATTCGTACCGCGACCTAAGAGCAGAACCGCTAAGAAATCGTTTGCCCTGATTGTTCCGTCGCATTCAACCGCGACGGCATCAAGACGGGATTGCGGCGCCGAGCCGCCAATCGAGCCGCAAATCAGAGACGCTAATCCGGAGTCCAATCATGCCAGGCATCAACGGTCGCTTCGACGGCAAGCGCGTGCTAGCCGATCTCAATGCGCTGCGCGCGATCGGCGCCTACAAGACCGGCGTGCACAAGCCGACATTCTCGGAACCGCATCTGCGCTCGCTCGACTGGCTCGCGGCGCGCCTGCCCGACGCGGATCTTGTCGCGACGATCGACGGCATCGGCAACGTGCTCGGCACCAGCGCGAAAGCAGGGCCGAAGCTGCTCGCGGGCTCGCATCTCGAAAGCCAGAACCATGCAGGCTGGCTCGATGGGCCGCTTGGCGTGGTCTATGCGCTGGAAGCCGCGCGCGTCATCAACGGCGATCCCGGCATCAACGGCGCGGTCGAAGTCGCCGCATGGTGCGACGAGGAAGGTCATTTCGGCAGTTTCCTCGGCAGCCGCTCCTTTGCCGGCGCCGTGACCGAAGCCGATATCGATGCGGCGCGCGACCGCTCCAGCGATCGCACCATGCGACAGGCATTGCGCGATGCAGGCTTTGCCGGCCGCCCGCGCCTCAACGCCGAAGCCGGCCGCCATATCGGCTATCTCGAAGCGCATATCGAGCAAGGCGACACGCTGGAAAGCAGCGGGCTCAAGATCGGCGTCGTCACCTCGATCGTCGGCATCTGGCAGTATCGCATCAATTTCACCGGCGAGCAGAACCATGCCGGCACCACGCGGATGGCGGTGCGCCGCGATGCGGGCCTGGCGCTGGCGCGATTCTGCGTCGCGATCGACGACAACTTCCCTGCCCTCTGCGGACCACGCACGGTCTGGACCACCGGCCGCATCACGCTCGACCCCGGCGCGCCGAGCATCATCCCAGGCGGCGCCGAGATGCTGTTCCAGATCCGCGACGACAATCCCGAAGTGATCGCACGGCTCGAGGCGCAGTTGCATCGGATGGCCGACGAGGCCACCGCACACGGCCGCTGCGGCGTGAGGGTCGAGCGCATCCGCACCGGCGTGCCCGCGATGATGACGCCTGCGTTCCAGGACACGATCGAGGCCGCGAGCGCAGCCTGCGCCGGAGGCAAATCCATCCGCATGCCGAGCGGCGCCGGCCATGACGCCCAGGTCCTCGCCACCCTCATGCCGGCGGCGATGCTGTTCGTGCCGTCGATCGGCGGGATCAGCCATCACTGGAGCGAGAACACCGACGACGCCGACATCGTCACAGGCGCCGAGGTGTTCGTCGAAACCTGCCGGCGGTTGCTGGCCGGCTAGTCGCCTCGTCACGACGCCGCGTTCAGGTCGGGCCGCCCCGGTTGCCGGATCTGAGCGAAGCCAGCGCGTGCGAACTTTGTACCGTCCCTCTCCTCGCGGTGAAGAAGACGTACAGCAAGCAAATGTCGATCAGGATCGTGGCGGCCATGACGCCATAGGCCCATGGGCTTTCCATCAGCTTCACTTCGATCAGCACGCGTGACAGGCCAAATCCAACGACCCACGCATCAAAGCTCATGCAGATCCGGCGAAACGTCTCGGCATCCAGCCGCCGGATCAGCCAGGCACCAAGCGGTATGCCGACGACGACGCAGGGAACGAGCACGAACAGGATGCTCCGGCTCTCCTCGATGAACAGACCGAGCTTGTAGTACGCGATCGCAGTCAGACTGGACTCCGTCACCCGGACGAGAGCGAGACCGGCCCGAAACTCATCTTTGACGAGGCCCTGATTGTTGAAGAGGATCGCCAGTGGCGGTCCGGAAATGGTCGTGACCGAGTACAGGACGCCAAGCGTCGTGCCGAAGGGCAAACCGACCAGCCATTTCGACTGGATCGGCTTCCGCCAACCGGCCGCCTGCAGCAGGATCAGCGGCAGGATGATCGAGTAGGTGGCGAATTTGATCCAGCCGGGCTGAAGCGACGTCAGGGCAAAGGCTCCGACCGCGATGCCGGGCAACATGCCGATGAGGATCGGGAATATGCGTCGCCACACGGCTGGGACGCCGCTCAGGTTGATGCAAAGAACGTAAAGGTTGACGAAGACTTCGACGATGACAATCGCGGGATTGAGAACGCGATTGGTGTAAAACACGAGTGCGACCGGCACGGTGAGCGACGAGAACCCGTACCCCAACGCACCGTTTACAAAGGCCGCAAACAGGGCGCTTACGGCAAGAACGATCACAGCAGAATCAATCGAAGGCATCTCTGGCTTTTACCGGATCAGTCACTGCCCGCTGTACTATAACCCAACGAAGGGAACGCGGTGCTCGAAACTTGCGGCGGGCCTTGCGAGGCACCCTGTGCTCGCCGCGACAGCGCACGCTCCGTTCGCCCAGCGAAGAGGCAGACGCCACGCCCGCGCAAGTTCACCGCAATTTGTGGATCGGTGATGCCGTCGTGGCGTAGGCGGCGGTGCCGGGGCGCCGGTCCGCCGTCAGGAACCGTCCGGCAGCCCCTACTCCGCTGATCTGATCGAGGCCCGTACCGGTAGGTTTCGGCCGCGCTTTCGCGGGCCCCGTGGCATATTGGACACGAGAACGGCGCCAGCCGAACCGATTCCGCCAATCGTCCATTTGCAATCCGCTGAACTTGCTGCCATTTCTTCAAAACGCATCGCTGTGGTGCCATTGAAGGGGCCCGTTCGGCTCATGTTGTTGCTCGAGTCGCTTCCGACTGTGATCGGCGCCGCCGCCATCGCACCCGCACTGCTGGTGTTATGGCTGGTGATTGCCGCCGACGAGCGGCCCGGACCGCCGGTGCAGGTATGGCTCGCCTTCGTGCTCGGCGCGGCCAGCATCTCGCTGCTGGGCCTGGCCCGCATTCCCTTCAATCCGCTGCTGGCCATTCCCGACAATCCCTGGGCGACGCAGGGGGTGCGGGCGTTATTTGGCGTCGCGGCGCCGGAGGAGATCGTCAAGGTCCTCGTCATCGTCGCCATCTCGACGCGGCGCCGCGCCTTCGCCGATCCGATGGATACCGTGGTGTATGGCGCGGCGGCCGGCCTCGGCTTCGCCGCCTATGAGAACCTCGCCTATCTGGTCCAGCACAAGGACATGTGGCGCGCGCTCGCGGCGTTGCGCAGCGTGCTCACCGTGCCGTTCCACGGCGCGCTCGGCATCATCGCCGGCGCCTATCTTGCGATCGCGCGCTCGGGCGGCGCGCTCGGCGCCTACCGGGGTCATCGCGACTGGGCGCGGATCTCCAACTGGGCGCTGGTGCTGGTCGCACCAGTCCTGCTGCATGCGGCGTTCGATTTTCCGCTGCTCGCACTCCAGCGCATTCCCGATCTCAGCTCGACCGCGCACCTGCTGCTCGGTTCGGCCAGCGTGCTGATCGGCTTCTCTTCGATCGGGTTCGCAGTCCGCCTGGTGCACCGCCTCGGCAAGCATCATGCCCCGCGCACCGACATCGCGCGCGAGCGGCTGAGCCAGTTGCGACGGATGTGGGCGCTGCTGCTGATCGGCGGCGGGACAGGCTTTGCCGGCGTCTCCTTCCTGCTCACCTCGCTGCACCATTGGTATGTCAATCCCGAGCGCAACGCCTCGTTCATCCTGATCCCGATCGGCTTCACCTCGATCCTGATTGGCCTGGCGCTGCTGATCGCGACCACCGCCGTCTACTTCCTCGGCCGCAACCGGATGCGGACCGCCGCCGAGGGCTTTCCGTCCGCGCCAAGCCAGAGCTAGGATACGCCGCACGCTCGCAGATCCGGAGAGCCGCGATGACCCTGTCCAACGACCTCGACAAGTTGCGATCGGAGATGCAGGCCGCGGTCAAGGCGCATTGGAAGGCCTTCCTGTTCGAGGGCATCCTGCTCGCGATCCTGGGCATTGCGGCGATGATCGTGCCGACATTCGCCAGCCTCGCCGTCACCATCTTCCTTGGCTGGATGTTCCTGATCTCCGGCATCGGCGGGCTGATCGTGACGTTCTGGGCGCGCAACATGCCGGGCTTCTGGTGGTCGCTGATCTCGGCGGCGCTCGCCGTGCTGGCCGGCATGGTGCTGCTGGCGCGCCCGATGCAGAGCGTGCTGACGCTGACCATCGTCATTGGCGCCTATTTCGTCGCCGAGGGCGTCGCCACCGTCATGTACGCGCTGGAGCATCGCCGCGAATTGTCGGGACGCTGGTCCTGGCTGTTGATCGCCGGCCTGATGGATATCTTGGTCGCCTTCTTCATCATCGCGGGCCTGCCGGAATCGGCGGGATGGGCGATCGGCCTCCTGGTCGGTCTCAACCTGATGTTCGGCGGGGCGACCCTGATCGGGATGGCGTTGGCCGCGCGCAACACCTGACGGCGAACCGCGGCGGGCTTGTATTTGGGGGGGTGACAGCCCCAAATCCCTGGGCTATAGAGCCGCCCCATGATCACCGTCGCCACCAGCTATTTTTGGTACTTTAGCTACGACAGCTCGCTGGCGGCAGGAGGATCGCGCTCAATCTGAAGAATTGCAGCAAACGTCCAAAACAAGCCGCCAGACCTGGCGGCTTTTTTGTGCCGGCAGGTCCCGAAAAATCCAAAGGAGCCAGCCGTGTTGAGTACGACAGACGATCTTCGCATCAAGGAACTGAAGGAACTGAATACGCCCGAAGAGGTGATGCGGGAGGTCCCGCGCACCCTGACGGCGACCCGCGTGGTGATGGGCGCCCGCAACGCCATCCACGCGATCCTCAATGGCACCGATGACCGCCTGCTGGTCGTTGTCGGCCCCTGCTCCATCCACGATCCCGCGGCGGCCGTCGATTATGCCGAACGTCTCGCCGGCCTGCGCGAAGAGCTCGCCGACCGCCTCGAGATCGTGATGCGGGTCTATTTCGAGAAGCCGCGCACCACCGTCGGCTGGAAGGGGCTGATCAACGATCCCGATCTCGATAACAGCTTCGACATCAACAAGGGCCTGCGGCTCGCCCGCAACGTGCTGTCGGCGGTGAACAATCTCGGCCTGCCGGCCGGCACCGAATTCCTCGACATGACGACGCCGCAATACATCGCCGATCTGGTCTCCTGGGCTGCGATCGGCGCCCGTACCACCGAGAGCCAGATCCATCGCGAGCTGGCGTCCGGCCTGTCCTGCCCGGTCGGCTTCAAGAACAGCACCGACGGTGGCGTGCGGATCGCGGCGGATGCGGTGAAGTCGGCATCGCACCCGCATCATTTCATGGCGGTCACCAAGGGCGGCCGTTCGGCGATCGCTGCGACCAGCGGCAACGAGGACTGCCACGTCATCCTGCGCGGCGGCCGGGTGCCGAACTATGATGCCGCGAGTGTCGATGCCGCCGCCGCCGAGCTCGGCCGCGCCGGTGTCGCAGCGCGGCTGATGATCGACACCAGCCACGCCAACAGCAGCAAGAAGCCGGAGAACCAGCCGGCGGTTGCCGCCGACATCGCGCAGCAGGTCGCGAGCGGCGAACAGCGCATTATCGGCGTGATGATCGAGAGCAACCTTGTCGCGGGACGCCAGGACGTCGTGCCGGGCAAGCCGCTGACCTACGGCCAGAGCATCACCGACGGCTGCATCGACCTCGATGCGACGACTGACGTGTTGAAGCAGCTGGCCGATGCCGTCGACGCAAGGCGCCGCGTGCGGCGCGACGGCCTGCAGGAGCGCTCGGCCTGACGCGGCCGAACGGATTGAGCGTTGCCGGCGGGGCGCATATCGCGCTCCGCCGGTCTCTTCCGTGGCCTAGCAGCCGCGACAGATGCTCTTGATCTTCTTGTCGAGCGCAGCATCTTCCTTGTTGGCCTGGCTGTTCGGATCGCTGATGCTCTTTTCGTTGCCAACGTCGCCGCGGCGCGGCTGACGATGTCCGACCGGCGCATCCGGCACGCCCGTATTCTTCTGCATGGAGGACGATCCGCCCTGTTGCTGCGCCAAGGCCAGGGACGTTCCAAGCTGGGGCGCTCCGACCGCAACAATCATCAGAGCCGTCAACAAAACAGTCTTCCGCATCTCGCCTCTCCGCTTCTCAACCCTATTGCGCCCGTTCCGGCACCCCAACGCTAGCACAGTTGCGTCGTCCCTGCGCTGCGCAATCCTGAACCTTCCGTATATCGGCCATGGCGCCAAGGAGCCATATTCCGGCGGCGACCAGCGCCACAAAGAAGCCGAACATCACAGCATTTTCGACGCTGCGGTTGCCCTTGTCCTCGGGCGGTTCCTGCCGTCCGTCCCCGGCCCCGCCCATCGCCGGCTCACGATTGCGGCGGATAAATATGAACATCCCCGCAATAATCGACGACACGGTACCGCCGTTCCACGGGATCTTCACGATCGCGGGAAACCGGCTGCGACAAATAGGTCGGCCCGATCGGCGCCTTGCCGTAGCCGCCGGGAACGTCGAGCACATAGTCGGGCTGGCACAGCCCGGAGACGCGTCCGCGCAACGCCCTCATCAAGTCCTGCCCGGTCTCGATCGTGGTGCGCAAATGCGCGGTGCCGGGCGCAAGGTCGCCGTGGTGCAGGTAGTAGGGCTTGATCCGGCACTCGACGAAGGCGCGCATCAGGGCGGTGAGCGTCGCGGCATCGTCGTTGATGCCGCGCAGCAAGACCGACTGGCTCACCAATGGAATGCCGGCGTCGGCAAGGCGAGCGCACGCCGCGCGGGCATTGGCGCCCAATTCACGCGGATGGTTGGCGTGGATGGCAACCCAGGTCGCAGCCCCCTCGACCCGCAGCGCCGCGATCATCTCCGGGCTGATGCGTCCGGGATCGGCGATCGGAACACGGGTGTGGAGGCGGATGATCTTCACATGGTCGATACCGGCGAGATCGGCCATGATCTCGGTCAGCCTGCGCGGCGACAGCATCAATGGATCGCCCCCGGTCAGGATGACCTCCCAGATATCCGGATGGCTCCTGACGTAATCGAGCCCCGCGCGGTAGGCGTCGTCCGACAACGCCGAGGCCTTGCCCGGCCCGACCATTTCGCGCCGGAAACAGAACCGGCAATAGACCGCGCAGACATGCACCAGCTTGAACAACACCCGGTCCGGATAGCGATGCACGATCCCGGCGACCGGCGAATGCGCGTCGTCGCCGATCGGATCGGCGTTCTCGCCGGGCTGCTCCACGAGTTCGTCGGCGCTCGGGATGAACTGCCGCGCGATCGGGTCGGCGGGATCCGCCGGGTCGATCAGCGCGACGAGCTCCGGCGTCACCGCGACGGCGTAGCGCGCCGCCACCTGTTCGAGCTCGGCAAGAGCGTCGACGGGCGCGAGGCCGGCATCGATCAGCTCGCGCGGCTGGCGCAGCGTCGCCGCCAGTTTCGGATCGATCCTGTTCATGGCTCTCCTGCAGGCGGCATCCAGACCACCTGATCAATTCGTGGCGCGCCGCTCGCCAGCATCACCAGCCGGTCGAAGCCGAGCGCGACGCCGCTGGCTTCCGGCATCTGGCCGACCGCGGCAAGGAAATCGTCGTCGAGCGGATAACGCTCGCCGTAGCGGCGGGCCTTCTCGTCCATCGCTGCGGTAAAACGATGGCGCTGCTCGGCCACATCGGTCAACTCGCCAAAGCCGTTGGCGAGCTCGACCCCGCAGGCATAGACCTCGAAGCGCTCGGCTACGCGTGGCTCGCCTGCCTTGGTGCGCGCCAGCGCGGCCTCGGGCGACGGGTATTCGAACAGCACCGTCAGGCGGCCCCGTCCGAGATTGGGCTCGACATGCTCGACCAGCACCTTGCTGAAAATGTCCGACCAGGTGTCGTCATCGGCGATCCGCACCCGCTCGCGCGCGGCTGACGCCAGCGCCTCGCGGTCGCCCTCGCCGCCCGAGATCGTCGCCAGCAGGTCGATGCCGGCGAAGTGCTCGAAGCCTGCGGCAACCGTCAGCAGCTCCGGCTCGGCAAAGGGATCGGCCACCTTGCCGCGGAATGAAAACCGCCCGATCCCGGTCGCCTGCGCCGCATGGGCGATCACGACGATCGTGTCGGCCATGATGGCGTCATAGCCGGCATTGGCGCGGTACCATTCCAGCATGGTGAATTCGGGCAGATGCAGGTCGCCGCGCTCGCGATCGCGGAACACCCGCGCGAACTCGTAGATCTTCGGCTCGCCGGCGGCGAGCAGCTTCTTGCAGGCGAATTCCGGAGAGGTGCGCAGGTAGCGCGTTGCCTGCGAGCCATCGGCCTGCCTGAGCTCGGTCCGCGGGGCGTGCAGATGCGTCTCGTTGCCGGGCGAGATCTGCAGCACGGCAGTCTCGACCTCAGCAAATCCCTGCTCCTCGAACCAGGCCCGGAGCGCCCGCGTGATTGCGGTCCGCGCCTGCAGGAACGGCCTGCGATCGGCGTAGCGCTGCGGCGTCCACCACGGCGAGGGCTGATCATGTGCGGTCATCGGCCGGCCGCCCCGACGGCTGCGGATTCAACATCAACAAGCCGCCGCCTCCACTTAAGATTGGACTGCAAATGCCTGATTCCAAACAGATACATGATCCACACGGCCTTGGCCTCCGCGCCACGCGGCGGAGCTGATCCCTTTCTTGTCGAAAGATGCTGGCGTTGTCCATGCGCAGCCTCGGCTGAACCTGAACGGGTGGTCCAGCGTCCCACACCCAGTTCAACTGGAACGGATCAAGCCATGTTCCGCCGATTGCGAGCCGCTGGATGCACATTGCTACTTGGGCTGGCCCTACTCGCGCCGGCCAACGCCGACGGCCCAGGAAAGCAGTTCAAGCGCGTCACCGATGCACCCACGTTCACCTCACCGGACGGCAACATAAGCCTCGAGCAATTCGCGCGCGACATGGGCGACGATGGCCTGCTGTTTCAGTTCTGGACCTTTGACCGTGCCCACAAGCACGCCGCTCTCCTGAACGCGGGCGAAACTACCGATCAGGCCGGATATCGGGCCGGCTTCCGCTTCAGCCCGGACAGCCAGTGGCTGGTGCGAATGCAGAAGATCGGCTCCGGCACTCACACCCTCCACCTCTACAAACGGAACGGCGACCGGTTCGCACCGGCAACCGCGAAGCCGCTCGGCGATGCCGCCTGGGACTATTTCTTCACCCAGCCGGCCGCCACGGGCGTTCGGCACGATCCCGACGATCCCTATTCGCTCGACCATATGCGGGTCGGCCTGATCAAGGGGCTCGAGGACAACTATGCCTGGCTCGGCCAGCACTGGCCGGACAACCGCTATCTGGTCCTCGGCCTGTCGTTCGACATTCAGGGGGAAGAAACACCGTTTCCCTGGGTCGAAGACTGGCGCTGCCTCTACGACCTGACGACCGGCACATTCTTGGTCCCCGGGAGCTTCGCCGAGCACAACCAGAACGCACTGAAAATACCCGATCCGGCCCGAAAATAGCGCCTGATGGCACCGGCGGAACGGTTGGCAAACTGCCGAATTGGGCCGCAAAAGACTGGCATCTCAGGGACAAATCAGTATGTTGCAGCCCGAAATCGCCGCCACGGCCGAGGGGCTGCCGGTCCGGTTTGCGCCCCCGCTTCTCAAATTCAGGAAGACACCTTTGAAAGTCATCGCCAGTTCCATCCGCAAGGGCAACGTCATCGAGCAGGACGGCAAGCTCTATGTGGTCCTGTCCGCCGAAAACATTCATCCCGGCAAGGGCACCCCGGTCAGCCAGATCGAAATGCGCCGCATCGGCGACGGCGTGAAGGTCTCGGAGCGCTACAAGACCACCGACCAGGTCGAGAAGGCCACCGTTGAGGACCACAACTACAACTACCTCTATGAGGACGGCGACGGCTTCCACTTCATGAACAACGACAACTACGACCAGGTCCAGGTCTCCAAGGAGATCGTCGGTTCGTCTGCGCCGTATTTGCAGGAGAACATGACCGTGAAGCTGTCGATGCACGATGGCAATCCGGTCGCGATCCAGCTGCCCCAGCGCGTGACGCTGGAAGTCGTCGAGACCGAGCCCGTGACCAAGGGCCAGACCGCCTCGTCGTCGTACAAGCCGGCCGTGCTGTCGAACGGCATCCGCACCGGTGTGCCGCCGCATGTTTCCACCGGCACCCGCATCGTTGTCATGACCGAGGACGGTTCCTACGTCGAACGCGCCAAGGATTGAGCGGAAGGACTGAGCGGCAACGCGCGGTGACGTTCGGCATGAACCATCGCTGCGCATCAGGTTGTTGTTTAAGCTCAAACTTTCCGGAAAACTGCTACACACTTTTCCGGAACTTGCTCTAAAATCTCTCGCGATCAGGCATGACCCGGGGGGTGCAGTGAACAGGACGATTGTCAGCTTCATCAGTTGCTGGCTGGCAGTCCTGCTCTTGCCTCCTCCCGGCGCTCATGCCGACGAATTCCGAACGCCTTCGATCTCGGCCATGCGGGTCGAATGGCGCGCCGTGCTCGACCAGCTCCGGCAAGAGATCGCCACCCGCCCGGCCATCGCCACCAGCTTCACATTCGCCGGACAGCGCCGCGTCCCGGCCACCGATCCGCGCGCGATGCCCGCGCTGGTGCAGCTGAACGCGGTGACATCGCCGCTCTTCCCCGGCATTGCGCAGAGCCCGATCCCGGTGCTGCTGCCGTTCGACCCCGCAAGCTTTCTCGATGCGCAGCAAGGCGGCACGCCGGACGGCCTGCCGGTCGCACGCTACCAGGCCGACTTCCGCGCGGCCGATGTCTTCCATGCCGGCGCGTCCGGCTATGACGCGGTGTTCTCGCTCGATCCGGGCGCCAGCGACGGCATGCCGCCGCGGACGTTCACAAAGCCGGTCGAGGTGCAGATCTCGGGCTCGATGCTGGTCTACGACCTCGCCGACCGACTCGGCGGCAAGGGTGAACCGGTCAAGACGCTGGCCACACAGTTTCCGGACCTGCGCCGCTTCATCCGCGAGGGCTATGTCCGCTATGCCTTCACCCGCTTCGGGATCCCCTACGTCGTCTCGATCCAATGCCTCGATAGTGCACCGCGGCCGAAGCGGCTGGCGTGCCGCGAGGCCTACCCGGTCGCCGAGCGCTTCCTGAAGGCGTTGCGCATCGCCGGTGGCCGGCCGTCACGGCCGCGCAGCGACACCGCCTCCGACATCTCCGAGCGGCCGATCACGCAGTCGGCCGATTTCACCTACCGCCCGAGCGGTGACATCATCGCGGGCAGCGGCGGCCGCAGGCAGCCAGGCGGCCACGCCGACGTCACCGTCTATTCGCAAATCCGCTTTCCGCTTGCTAAGGCACCGGCCTTCGCACATTCGCAGTCCTTTCCGAAGCGCGGGCGGGTCGACGAGTACCCCTGGCAGGACAATTTCTGCGAGGCGCGCAGCTTCGAGGTCGGCCAATGCGCCAGCGGCTTCGGCCATCAGGGCCAGGACATCAGGCCCGGCGCGTGTCCCGTCGACAGCAAGGATGGTTGCGACCCCAGGCAGCAGGCTGTCGTCGCCGTGCGCGACAGCATCGTGATCCGCTCGGCGCAGCAGCAGGCCGTGACATTGCAGGTCAACACCCGCACCGAGCACGTTCGCTTCCGCTACATGCACATGAACCCGTCGGTGATGGATGCCGACGGCCTGCTCAACGGACGCCGCCTCAGCGAGGGTGAGAAGATCGGCGTGGTGTCGAACTATCTCGACCATCCCAACGGCACGTCACGGCATCTGCATTTCGACGTGCAGGTGTTCACGCGCGACGGCTGGCTCTGGGTCAACCCCTACACCACGCTGGTGTCGGCCTATGAGCGGCTGATCCGCGGCCGCGGCCGCGAGATCGGACCGGAGCCCGGACCTGCGGCCGCCGTGGCGCATGCCCTGCCCGACGACGTCGTGCATCGCATCGACACCCAGGAAGGCGGCGGCAATTAGCGCGCGAACGGCGACGGCTATTGTTGCCGGCGGCCGTAGGAGACCGGATACGCGGCCGACCGCGCCTCGATCATCGGATCCTGCACCTCGATGCCGGACGGAAGCGCGTTGGGCAGGAACAGCAGTTGGCGCTCGGCCGCGTCGCTGTCCTGGACAGCCTTCGTGATCGAAATCATCCCGAGTTCGACAGTCTGGCGGGTGTCCGGCCAGGCAATTGACGGATCGTCGAGCTTGTCCTCGGCCGCGGCGACCTGAAGCAGCATCCTGAAACTGACCGGCGCTTGCGCGACCCGTGCCCGGATCTCCGTGCTCAGATAGTCGGCCGCTCGCTTGGCCGCCTCCGCGTCGCTCAGGAAGTGCGCGCCCGCCACCGGCTGGAATTGATAGCGGCCGTAGGTGACCTTGCCGGCGCTGTTGACGAACTTGAACGTGTTGACGCCAAAATGCGGCAGCGTGCCATAGCTCTCCGGCGCCGGCTTCGGCGCAGTCAGGAACGCCTTAGCGACCGGGTGCGTCGCCAGATATGTGTCGAGCGGCGTCGGCTTGGCTGCATTGGCACCACTGCTTCCCAACGCAACCAGCAAATCGCGAAAGTCGTCCGCGGTGGGTGACGGAAAGCCGTTGAACGAGTGAGCGACGATGTCGCTGTCGCTGCCATCAGGCAGCTTGAACTTGATCGCGAAGCCGCGCGGACTGGCCAGTTCGTGATTGTCGGGAATATCGGGAATCCCGGCAAAGTCCGAGAAGCGCACCGTTATGGGCACCGTCGTGCTCTGCAGATGCGGCGCCTTGCTGACGCTTGATGCTTGCGCAGCCGGCGTGAACGTGCCCTCCAGCACAATGCCCTTGGCATGCACCGCGCGCGCACCGGGATGCTTGCCGAATACGCCGTTCAAGGCATCGACCAGTTGCTCCGGCGTCGACGTCTGGGCAGCCGGCGCGCCGGTCGTCGTCTGGGCGCCGGCGGCCCCCGTGAACCCCAGAGAGATCGCGAGCATGAAGAACGGCAAACTGCGAGGCATGATCAGACTCCAAAGCAAATGAAAACGAGATCGCCGTCTCGCGGCTTCGTTGCCGCGAGGTGAGTACATAGCGAAACACACGCAAGATCGAACGGACCGAAACGCCGCGTCCGGGGCTACTTCAGTTCGCCGGTGATGAACTGCGCGCGCCCCATGCCGAACGACCAGTCCTCATCGTCATTGATCACGAAGTTGATGACGAGATCGCTCGGCGCGATCCCGCAGGCCGACGACAGCCGCTCGGCGAGCACGCGATAGAAATCCAGCTTCAACGCCTTGTCGCGCGGACGGCTGGTCAGCTGCAGCATCACCAGTTTGTCGGTCCGGCCAATGCCCAATCCGGTATCGAGGGCGACGACGCGAGATCGCGGATGAACGTGCACGACCTGATAGCGGTCGCGCTGCGGCACGCGGAGGGTTTCGACCAACACCTCATGGGTGACATCGAGCAGCCGCTGGACCTCGGCATCGCTTCGTCCCTCGATCAAATCAAACCGCAGAAACGGCATGTTGATGGCTCCTTGCCCAATTTTCCGAGGTCCTAAGCTTCGGTGCAACTGCCGGCGATCAGTTGCCACCGCATAGCGAACCGACCAGACTGGAGGCGATCCAATCTGCGTCAGTTTCAATGTTTCGAAATGTCACGAGCGATCGCAGCCCTCGGTTCCACCCATCAGGCAAACCGAGCTGCTCTCGTCCGACTTGCTAGACTAAAGCACGCAGCTGGGCCGTTGGATAATGATTATCCGAGATGGTTGCGATCTGAATCCCAGATCACGTCTCGTCGATGCGCCGAAGTGAGCAAGCCGATGGCCGGCGCGTCCGCTTACTTCTTCCAGGGCGCATCGCCGCGTGCGGCAGCGGCCGCGAAGACGCCCTGCTCGTAATCGATGAAGGCGCGTATCATCGCGCGATAGGCGGCTTCCGCAACTTTGGGCGACAGCCCGTCCGCTTCCGCAAGCGTCATCGCCTTCTTCACGACGGCCTCGGCGCGCTCGGGCGCCTCGACCTGCGCCGGGTTTGCCTTGAAGCGGGCGGCCTCATGGACGTAGCGGCCGCGCTCGGCCATCAGGCGCACGATCTCGCGGTCGAGCCGGTCGATGTTGCTGCGCACCTCGCCAAGCGTCTTGCAGCAGGCGCCATTGTCGACGGTAGGACTGCCCCAAAGCGCCGGCGCGTTGGTTGCGGGTTCCTCGGCCCACGCCACGGCGGGAATCAGAATCGTCAACAGAACCACCGGCAATCGCATCGAACGCCTCCCAGGCAGAGCGCACACCCGGCGATTGTTATGCCGATTTTGTGCGCCGATGGAAGCCACGATGGCGGGATCCATCTCGCGGCTGCCTTGGCGCGATCAGCCGATGTCCATTGCAGCCAGCACCTCACCCACCTTCTTCTGGGCGTCCGGAGGCAGCGGCAAGATCGGACGCGGTGGCTCGGCCGCGCAGATCCCTCTGAGATTGGCGATCGCGTAAACGACGCGCAGGCTCGAGAAGGTCTTGAGCAGCTGCCAGACCGGCTGCAGACGCGCATCGAGTTGCCGCGCCCTGGCGGCATCTCCACTTGCCACGGCGCGGACGATCTCGATGCAGACCTTGGGGAAAATTCCTGCAAGGACGCTGTACCAGGTCTCGCCGCCCGCCAGCAGCGCCTCGGCGCAATTCCAGTCGGCGCTGTAACCCAGCGAGAAGCCGCCCGGCACCACGGCCCGCAGTTCAGCGACATGGCCCGCCAAGGCAGACGCGTCCAGCGCGGGACTCTTCACCGCAATAATCCCCTCCACGCGACTCAAACGGCCGATCAAGGCCGGTGTGAATCGGAAATGCGTGGTGCCCGGATTGTCGTAGATGCAGATCGGCAATTTGCTTTCGCGCGCCACCGTTTGGAAATGCTCGAAGACCTCGTCATCCGTGAGGGGCGTATAGGACACCGCCGCCAGCAGGCCGGCCGCCGCGCCGGCATCACGCGCATCCTGCGCCAGCCGCACCGCTTCGTCGGTGCGCAGCGCGCCGACGCCGACCAGGATCGGCGTTCTGCCATCCGCGAGGGCGGCAGCCGCCTGCACCGCCCGGCGTCGTTCATCGCGGCTGAAATACGGATATGAACCGGTGCTTCCGAGCAGCCCGATCGAATCCACCTTTGCGGCGATCAAGGGCTCCAGCAAGGCGCGGAGAGCGCCCGCATCGACCTGCCCGTCTCGAGACGAGGGCGTGATCGGAAAGGCGGAAAGCCCCTTGAGATTGACCATCGATTGCTCCTGTTCAGTAACCGCCGCGCGAACGGCGAAATCGCATTCCGGCCGTTGCCGCCGCGCCATCAATCGCCGCGCGCAATACCGCTTGCAAGGTCCAGTTTGCTGCGGACTTCACGGCAAACTGGTCCGGTGCTCGACGGATCCCGCGATCCGCGGGATTGCGCGGGCTGCGGTTATTCGAGCATCGTGGTCAGCTGCGCGCCTTCATCCGCGACGAACACTGCGATCAGCTCCGCCGGTTCCGTGATGCTCGCATTCGCCGAGACCATGTGGGTCGAGCCCGGCGGCTCGAAGAAGGACTGGCCGACCTTGAAGGTCTCGACCGGCCCGCCGCCGAGCTGGGAGCGGATCTCGCCCTTGGTGATGTAGGCCGTCACCGAACCAGAGTGACGATGCGGCGGCGTGAAGCCGCCCGGACCGTAGAACACGCGCACCACGGTGACGCGCTTGCCCGGTACGTTCGGCAACGCATGCGAGGTGATGACCTCGACCTTGTCGAGCGGCGATGCCGCATTCGCACTGGCGCATAGCGGCGCGATCACCGAGGCAATCGCGTCCATTGGGGTCGGCAGCGACCTGCCGATCACGAAGGCCGAAGCAAGTCCCGCGATTGCGGCCAGCAAGACCGGCCGCGGCGGCCTCACGAATGCAAGAGATGGTGTCATCGCCATCGAGGTCATCGGTTGTTCTCCCCTGCTCTTGAAATCGTCTCACGACGCCGCAGCGGCGGCCCGCTGCCGGCGCGGCGGCGGCGTCCAGCGATAGGCTGCGCCGAACCGGTTCCAGACATTGATCGAAGCGATCGCCGAGGTCAGGTAGGTCAGCTCCTTTTCGGAGAATTCGGCGCTGGCCTCGGCATAGACCTCGTCGCTGACGCCATTCGGCAAGGTCGTCAGCGCCTCGGTCCAGGCCAGCGCGGCACGCTCGCGCGCCGAGAACTGCGGCACCTCGCGCCACACCACGACGAGGTTGAGCTTGTCGACGGGCACGCCGAGGCTCTCGCCCTGCAGGATGTGATACTGCACGCAGAAGGCGCAGCCGTTGATCTGCGAGGCGCGCAGCTTGACCAGTTCGAGCAGCTGCTTGTCGAGACCTGCCTTCGCCGCGAACTGGCCGAGGTCACGCACGACGGCGAAGACGTCGGGGGCGAGCTTCTCGAAGTCGGTGTATTCCTTGCGGGCATGTGACATCGGCTTGGCCTCATGTTATCAGTGTACTGATATATTATCAGAGCTCTGATATTGAGCAAGACGAGGCATTCGCGAAGGCAACATGGCGGCAATGCAGAAACGAGGGAAATCCGGCTCAGCCGAGCGGCGACCGGCGGGGAAAGCGGCGCCGGGCAAGGTCGCGATCGGGGCGGAAGCAGACGCCCTGCCCGCCCGCGCCATCCCGCCGCCTGGCGAAGGCAAGCGCGGCGAACAGGGTTATCTCGCCTATCTGCTGCGCCAGGCGCATGCAGCCTCACGGCTGTCGATGGAGCGTCAGCTGGGGAGCCTCGGCGTCACCTCGCCGCAATTCGTGGTGCTGACTATGCTGAAGGCGTATCCGGGCCTTTCAGGCGCCGATCTGGCCCGGGTGGCGCTGCTGACGCCGCAAACGGTCAGCGTGATCATCCGCAACCTCGAGCGCGACGGCGCGATCCGCAAGACGCCGCATCCGGTCCACGGCCGGGTGCTGCAATGGAGCCTGACCAGCCATGGAACCGCGCTGCTGGATAAGTGCCGGCACATCGCCCAGGCCCAGGAGCGCCGGCTCGCCGCCGGCCTCGATGCCAAGTCGGAACAGGTGGTCCGGCAATGGCTGTCAAAAATCGCCACAGATTTGCAGGATAGCTAGTTCTTGCGGCGTCATGACTTTGGCCTGTCCGGAAGGCGCCGCTAGACTGGATGTATGAAACAGCTTGATTCTCCGAATTCCCTTGCGCGCCGCGCCGTCTTGAAGGCCGGGCTCGCTGTCGGCGTGACGCTTACCAACCCGTTCGGCGCGCTGGCCGCGGCGCCTCCGGGCTTCGACCAGTGGCGCGACAATTTCCGCGCCCGCGCGTTGGCAAAGGGCATTTCGGAGGCGACATGGAATCGCTGCATGGCGCGGGTCGAGCCCGACATGAGCGTGTTCAAGCAGATGCGCAATCAGCCGGAATTCCACGAGCAGATCTGGCAGTACATCAACCGCCGCGTCTCCGACTGGCGCATCATCCACGGCCGCGAGGCGCTAAAGAAGAACGAGGCGCTGTTCGCCAGGATCGAGCGCGACTTCGGTGTCGAGCGCGGCACGCTGCTCGCGCTGTGGGGCGTCGAGTCCGCCTATGGCGATCCGCTGGTGCAGCAGAACCACATGACGCCGGTGTTTCCCTCGCTTGCCGCACTCGCCTGGAACGAGCCGCGCCGCAAGGCCTATTGGGAGACCGAGCTGATCAACGCGATGAAGATCGTGCAGCGCGGCTGGAGCACGCCCGAGGAGATGAACGGCTCGTGGGCCGGCGCGATGGGCCATTCGCAGTGGATGCCGGAAGTCTGGCTCAATGTCGGCTTCGACTATGACGGTGACGGCAAGGTCTCGCCGTTCGGCCGGCCCGACGACGCGCTGGGCTCGACCGCGAAGTACCTCGTCAATCGCGGCAAGTGGCACCGCGGCGAGCATTGGGGCTACGAGGTGCGCGCGCCCGGCGGCAATGCCAGCGGCAGCCGCAGCTACGCAGCCTGGGCCAGCGCTGGCGTCGTCAGGGCCGACGGCCAGCCGTTCCCGCAGCCGAATGCATCGGCGCAGCTCTGGATTCCCGTCGCCGGCGGTCCAGCCTTCCTGCTCGGCCCGAACTTCAACTCGGTGAAGAGCTACAACCCGTCGATGAACTACGCGCTGGCGATCTGCCATCTTGGCGATCGCTGTCTCGGCGGCCCGCCGTTCATCCAGCCCTTCCCGGGCTCCGAGCGCGCGCTGACGCTGGCCGAAGTGCAGGAGATGCAGACACGGCTGACCAAGGCCGGCTTCGACACCGGCGGCACCGACGGCCGCGTCGGCAACGACACCATGCAGGCGATCAAGGATTTTCAGATCAAAGCCGGCCTGCTACCCGCCGATGGTTACGGCGGGCTCAAGGTGCTGGCGCGGTTGCGGCAGGGCGGCTGACCGCCGTCATTGCGAGGAGCGAAGCGACGAAGCAATCCATGGCACCGCATGTGTGGATCGATGGATTGCTTCGCTTCGCTCGCAATGACGGAGATCAGTTCGGCTGCCGCACCACCCCGCCGGCATTCATGCCACCGTCGATCACGAGCTCGCTGCCCGTCACGTAGCGCGATGCATCCGAGGCGAGATAGAGCACGCCCTGCGCAATCTCGATCGCCTGGCCGGCGCGGCCGAGCGGCGTCGCGAACCTTGCGCGCTCCTCCGGATCGATCGGTGCGTTCTGGCCGGCGCCGGTCGCACCGGTCGGAATCTTGCCCCAGATCGGCGTGTCGATGATGCCGGGATGCACGGAGTTGACGCGGATGCCATCGCCGACCTGCGCGCATTCCATCGCGATCGACTTGGCGAACAGCCGGACCGCGCCCTTGGTCGCGCTGTAGCCGGAGAGCGTCGCCGCACCACGCAGGCCGGCCAGCGACGACATCATGATGATCGAGCCGCCGCCATGCTTGCGCATCAGCGGCAGCGAATGCTTCACCGACAGGAACACGCCATCGATATTGATCGCCGTCTGCCGGCGCCAATCCGCGAGCGACATCTCGACAATCGAAGGCGCCCCGATGCCGATGCCGGCGTTGGAGACCATGATATCCAGGCGGCCATGGCGCTTGCCGATATCAGCGATGACCTCGATCCAGCGCTCCTCGCTGGTGACATCCTGCGACAGGAAGCTCACCTTGCGCCCGGCTTTAGTGAGCCGCGCTGCAAGCTCGGGCCCCCTCAACTCGTCGATATCGGTCGCAACAACCGTCGCGCCTTCCTGCGCCAGCAATTCGACGATCGCCTCGCCGATACCCGACGCGCCGCCGGTCACCAGCGCGACCTTGCCTTCAACCTGTCCTGCCATGTCCTCTCCCAACGTTTCTTATCGGATCACCGCCGGGCCCTGATCCGGTGCCGCGACGTCGAGGACACGGAATTGCACACGTTCGCTGCCTTGCCAACGGTCGACCGCAAGAGAGCCCGCCACGTGCAATTGCTGACCGCGATTTTGCGTCAAGGCGCTGCCGAGCTTCTGTCCGACGGAGCGGAATGCGATACCGTTGACGATGGAACCATCGCCAGACTTGAAGCGCAGCCTCAAATGCGCCTGCCCGACCTCGTCGGCATAGACCAGCTGATGCGACGGCAACGCGATCACCGGCTCCGGATTGGCGCTGCCGAACGGACCCGCGCGATTGAGCGTCGCGGCGAATTCCGGCGTCACCGCGCGCGCGGTCACGGCGCCGTCGATGAACAGCTCGTTCTCGTGACGCGAATTGGCGACGTCGGCCGCCAGCGCGCTTTCCATAAAGGCCCGGAATTCGGCGAGCTTCTCCTTGCGCAGCGTGACACCGGCCGCCATCGCGTGCCCACCGCCCTTCATCAACAAACCATCATGCACCGCCTGGCGCACCGCCTTGCCGAGATCGACGCCGCCGATCGAGCGGCCCGACCCGGTGCCGATGCCGCCCGGCTCGAGTGCGATCGCAAACGCAGGACGCGCGAACTTCTCCTTCAGGCGTGCCGCGACCAGCCCGACCACGCCGGGATGCCAGCCTTCCGCCGCGGTGACGATGACCGCGCCCTTGTCCTCGAGCCCGAGCGAAGCCAATGCCTCCGCTTCGGCCTGTGCTTCAGCCGCCTGCTCGATCACGCGCCGCTCGGTGTTGAGGCGGTCGAGCTCGGCCGCGATCCGCGCGGCCTCAGAGACATCGCCTTCGAGCAGCAGCCGCACGCCGAGATCGGCGCGCCCGATGCGGCCGCCGGCATTGATGCGCGGCCCCAGCATGAAGCCGAGATGCCAGGCCTCCGGCGGGCCATTGAGCCGCGCCACATCCATCAGCGCGGTATGGCCGACATGATCGCGGCGGCGCATCGCGATCAGGCCTTTTGCAACGAAGGCCCGGTTAAGCCCGATCAGCGGCGCGACGTCGGCGACGGTGCCGAGCGCAACGTGATGCAGCACGCTGAGCAGGTCGGGCTCCGGCATCTCGCGGGTCCAGAAGCCGCGCTGGCGCAGCTCGCGATTGACGGCGACCAGTGTGACGAACACCAGGCCGACGGCGGCGAGATGACCGAGCCCTGAGAGATCGTCGGGCCGGTTCGGATTCACCAGCGCGTCGACCTCGGGCAATTCATCGCCGGTCTGGTGATGATCGATGACAACCACCGACATGCCGAGCTTCTTCGCTTCCGCCAGCGGCTCGATGCTGGTGGTGCCGCAATCGACCGTGACCAGCAGCGTCGCGCCCTTGGCCGCCAGCGCGCGGACGGCGTCGACGTTCGGCCCATAGCCTTCGAAAATACGGTCGGGAATGTGGATCAGCGGGTCCAGCCCGCAATGGCGCAGATGCCAGGTCAGCAGCGCCGCCGAGGTCGCACCGTCGACATCATAGTCGCCGAAGATCGCGACCTGCTCGCCGCGCGCTGCGGCATCGGCGATGCGCTTGGCGGCATGCTCCATCTCGGTGACCGTATGCGGATCCGGCATCAGCTTGCGGATGGTCGGGTCGAGGAAGTCGGTGACCTCGTCGATTGCGACGTCGCGCCCGGCCAGCACGCGCGCCAGCATTTCCGGCAATTGATAGCGCTGCACGATCGCGAGCGCCCGCGCCGCCCCGCGCGCATCCAGCCGGTCGCGCCAGAGCTTACCGGTCAGCGACCGCGTCACGCCAAGGAACGCCTGTGGCGTCTCGATGGGTAATGCGGATGCGTGGAGCGTCATGATTCCTTGTCCAATTAGCAGGAATCGTAGCGCTTCAGTGAATCCCAGGCCAGTTCTAGCAGCCCATCCGGCTGGCGATTTCCCCGAAATCCTTCGCCACAATGTCCCACGCGCCGGTGGCCTCGAAATCGACCTTCTGCAGTGGGCCGTATTCGGTCGGCCGCGCCACGAAGGCGGTCTTCAGGCCGTGCTTCTGCGCGTGCTTCAGGTCGTAGTTGTGGGCGGCGACCATCATCACCTGATCCGGCGGCAGGCAGAGCAGCTTCGCGGCGCCGAGATAGGTTTCCGGATCGGGCTTGTAGTGCTCGAACAGCTCGGCCGACATCACGAGATCCCACGGCAGGCCTGCGAACTTCGCCATGTTGGTGAGCAGCGCGACGTTGCCGTTGGACAGCGGCGAGATGATGTACTTGGTCTTCAGCCGGGTCAGGCCGGCGACACTGTCGGGCCACCCATGCAGGCGATGCCAGCCCTTCGTCAGGTGCTGCAAATCGTCCTCGGTGAGGCCCTTGATGTCGAATTGCGCGACCAGCTTCTCCAGCGAGCGGCGGTGCAAGACATCCAGGATCACGTAGCCGTTCTGCGGATTCTTGCGCACCTCGTCCATCGAGGCGGCATAGACCGCACGCCAGCCGTCGACCAGCGCGGTCCAGTCGGCCTTGATCCCGCGCTTCTCTCCCCATGTGGTGAAATCGTTGATCAGGCTGGTGCGCCAATCGACCACGGTGCCGAACACGTCGAACACCAGCGCCTTGACCCCGGACAGATCGGACATGCGCGTCTCCCCTTGTTGTTTTTGTTGTCGTCATTCCGGGGCGCGCGTGAGCGCGAACCCGGAATCTCGAGATTCCGGGTTCGTCCTTCGGACGCCCCGGAATGACCCGGCATATCAATCCAGGTGGAACTTCTCGAGCTGCCGGTGCTCGGCCTTGATGTAGCGCACGGTGCCGGTGACCGAGCGCA
Organism: Bradyrhizobium sp. INPA03-11B; assembly: GCF_040446015.1. Classification (NCBI taxonomy): domain Bacteria; kingdom Pseudomonadati; phylum Pseudomonadota; class Alphaproteobacteria; order Hyphomicrobiales; family Nitrobacteraceae; genus Bradyrhizobium; species Bradyrhizobium sp. INPA03-11B. The sequence goes on along the minus strand of NZ_JASGSR010000069.1, from coordinate 22,075 downwards.
TCACGACGGTCTCGGTCTCGATCACGTCCTTCTTGAACTTCACGCCCGTCAGCAGCGAGCCTGTGGTGACGCCGGTGGCGGCGAACAGGCAGTCGCCCTTGGCCATGTCCTCGATGCCGTAGATCATCTTCGGATCGGTGACGCCCATCTTGTGTGCACGCTCGCGCTTCTCCTCGGTGTCGAGGATCAGGCGGCACTGCATCTGGCCGCCGATGCAGCGCAGTGCGACCGCGGCCAGCACGCCCTCGGGCGCGCCGCCGGTGCCGATATACATGTCGACGCCGGTCTCATCGGGCTTGGCGCAGTGAATGACACCGGCGACGTCGCCGTCGGTGATCAGCTGCACGGCTGCGCCGGTCGAGCGCACGCTATTGATGATGTCGGCATGGCGCGGACGGTCGAGCACCAGCACGTTGATGGCGGTCGGGTCGACGCCCTTGGCCTTGGCGAGCCGGCGCACATTGTCGGCCGGCGGCGCGTCGAGCTCGATCACATTCTTGGCGTAGCCCGGGCCGATCGCGATCTTCTGCATGTAGACGTCGGGCGCGTGCAGCAGCGTACCGCCGTCGGCCATCGCCATGGTGGCGATCGAGCCCGGCATGTTCTTGGCGCACAGCGTGGTGCCTTCGAGCGGGTCGACTGCGATGTCGACCTTGGGACCGGCGTTGAGGCCGACCTTCTCGCCGATGAACAGCATCGGCGCCTCGTCGCGCTCGCCCTCGCCGATCACGACCGTCCCCTCGATCGGCAGCTTGTTGAGCTCGCGACGCATCGCGTCGACCGCGGCCTTGTCGGCGGCCTTCTCCTGGCCGTGGCCGCGCAGCCGCGCGGCCGACACCGCGGCGCGCTCCGTCACGCGCACGATTTCGAGCGTCAGGATGCGCTCGAGCAGCATCTGCGGCGGAACGGAAATATGGGTCGACATCGGCGTACTCCTTAAGCCTCGGGGACAGGCCAGCCTGCCCGCATCAATCGTCTCACGCCCGACCCGTTCAGGCCATGCGTTAGTTTTTCTCGATCCGGATCACCTGCGGCCGGCCGCTGATGACCTTATCGCGCTGCACTGCGGCCAGCGCACGATGCACGGCATCCTCGCTGGTCGCATAGGTAATCAGAATGACCGGAACCGGTGAAGGTTTTTTGGCCGCACCGTTCACATCGACGCCATCCGGATGCCGCTGCACGATGGATTCCAGAGATATCTTCTGTTCCGCCAGGCGGGTGGCGATTGTTGCGGCAGTGCCTGCAAGATCGCGCGCCATCAGGCGGATATAGTAGCCACCCTCATGGCGTTCCATCGGCGCCTTGGTGGTGTCGCGCAACCGTTCCACCGGACGGCCGAACGGCTTGGCGCGGATGCCGCGCGCGACGTCGGCGATGTCGGCGACCACCGCCGAGGCGGTCGCACCGCCGCCGGCGCCAGGGCCCACCAGCGTGATCGGCGGAATGCCCTCGCCGTCGATTGCGACCGCATTGGTGACGCCCATCACCTGCGCGATCGAGGATGATTTCGGCACCATGGTCGGATGCACGCGCTGCTCAATGCCCTTTGCCGTGCGGACGGCAACGCCAAGCAGCTTGACCCGATAGCCGAGTTCCGAAGCCGCCTTGAGGTCTTCCGGCGTGATCGAGGAGATGCCTTCGACGTAAACCGCGCTTTCCGCGACCTTGGTTCCGAAGGCGAGGCTCGCCAGGATCGCAAGCTTCTGCGCGGTGTCGTGACCATCGACGTCGAACGACGGATTGGCTTCGGCATAGCCGAGACGCTGGGCGTCCTTCAGGCATTCCTCGAACGACAATCCCTCCTGCTCCATCCGGGTCAGGATGTAATTGCAGGTGCCGTTCAAGATGCCGTAGACGCGGTTGACGCTGGTGCCGGCGAGGCCCTCGCGCAGCGTCTTGATGACCGGGATCGCCGCACCGACCGCGGCCTCGAAATTCAGCGCGCCGCCGTGCTTTTCGGCGGCTGCGGCGAGACGCAGTCCATGCTTGGCGATCAGCGCCTTGTTGGCGGTGACGACCGACTTGCCCGCCTTCAGCGCAGTCTCGATCGCGGACAGCGCGGGATCACCGGCGCCGCCCATCAGCTCGACGAAGCAGTCGATGTTGGGATCTTCGGCCAGCGCCTCGGGGCTCTTCGCCCAGGCGATGTCGCGCAGGTCGAGGCCGCGCTTCTTGGCCTTGGAGCGCGCCGTGACGGCGACGACGCGAACGGACCGGCCGCTGCGCTCGGCCAGCGCCCGTCCTTGCGTTTCGATGAGGCGGACGACATCGGCACCGACGGTGCCGAGCCCCGCTATGCCCACGTTCAGGGGTGCGACCATGGATTTAAGGGACCTGGAGATTAAGCAAACCTGGAAGGATTAGCGTCGGTTGGCGAGAGGAACGACGTTGTGCAACGTTTCGATGCCGCTTTCAAGGAAGCGGCGCACACCGCGCGCGGCCTGCCGGATGCGCTGCTCGTTCTCCACCATCGCGATGCGGACATAGCCCTCGCCGTGCTCGCCGAACGCGACGCCCGGCGACACCACGACGCCGGATTTCTCCACCATCAGGGTTGCGAACTGCATGCTGCCGACGGCCTCGAACTCCTTGGGCAGCGGCGCCCAGGCGAACATCGAGGCCTGCGGCGGCGGAATGTCCCAGCCGGCGCGGCCAAATGACTCAACCAGCGCATCGCGCCGCTTGCGGTAGGTGTCGCGCATCTCGCGGATGCAGTCGTCGGGACCGTTCAGCGCCGCGGTCGCCGCCACCTGGACCGGCGTGAAGGCGCCGTAATCGAGGTAGGATTTGACCCGCGCCAGCGCTGCGATGATGCGCTCATTGCCGACCGCAAAGCCCATGCGCCAGCCGGCCATCGAGAACGTCTTCGACATCGAGGTGAATTCGACGGTGACGTCGATCGCGCCGGGCACCTGCAGCACCGACGGCGGCGGCTTGTCCTCGTCGAAATAGACTTCGGCATAGGCGAGATCGGAAAGGATGAAGATGTCGTGCTTCTTCGCGAACGCGACCAGATCCTTGTAGAAGTCGAGATCGGCGACATAGGCGGTCGGGTTCGACGGATAGCAGACGATCAGCGCGATCGGCTTCGGGATCGAATGGACGATCGCCCGCTCGACCGCCTCGAAGAATTGCGGCGTCGGCTCCGACGGCACCGAGCGGATCACCCCGCCCGCCATCAGGAAGCCGAACGCATGGATCGGGTAGCTCGGATTCGGGCACAGCACGACGTCGCCGGGCGCGGTGATCGCCTGCGCGACGTTGGCAAACCCCTCCTTCGAGCCGAGCGTCGCAACGACCTGGGTATCGGGGTTCAGCTTGACGCCGAAGCGGCGTGCATAATAGGCGGCCTGGGCCTTGCGCAGGCCATTGATGCCGCGGGAGGCCGAGTAGCGGTCGGTCCGCGGCTTGCCCAGCGTCTCCTTGAGTTTCTCGATGACGTGCGGCGGGGTCGGCAGGTCCGGATTGCCCATGCCCATGTCGATGATGTCGGCCCCGGCGTTGCGCGCGGCCGCCTTGGCCTGATTGACCTTTTCAAAGACGTAAGGCGGCAGACGGCGAATGCGGTAAAAATCTTCCATGGGACCCTTGCTCCGACAACCGCGATGCCAGAATCGCGCCCCTTTGGCTTGCTCACGGAAGCCTGCACGGCCTCTTACAGAAATCGCACTGAATCAATGACTTAGAGCGAATTCAGGGCACGATCAGGGGGCTGCGGCCGGATCTGCGGTTGAATTGGATTTCTTTTAGCACGGACGCCGGGCGGCGCCAGCGCTGATCGCCGCTTGAGGTGGCCTCACTTCCCAGCCTGGGCCGCCGTCGAGGCCTGGCGTTCGCGCGCCGCAATCAGCTCCTGCTCGATCTTGGCCTGATCCGCCGGCTTGATCGTCGGATCGGCCCTATCGGGCGGAAGGTCATGGACCGGGAGGTACCCGTTGGCATCCTTTTGCCGGGCCGGCGCGTCGGCCGGCATTGCCATATCGGCGATCGTGCTCGAGCACCCGCCCAGCGCCAGCAATGACGCGAGCAGCGCTGCGGCCGCGAGCCCCCTGTTCTTTCGATCGATCGGCATGCGCCGAATTGTCCCCAACAAGCTAGCGCGCACGTCGCACGGTTGCCGACACGGGTCGCACTGGTACGAGCCTTGCAGCGTCCCCGCTGCGTTAATTCCGGCTTCAGCGTTTCAAACCATTGTCGCCCGAAACGCTTAAACCGTGAACAACAAAAGCGACCCCTGAGGCTTCAATATGACGGAACAAAGATTTTTTGTCGCACCGCAACAGAGCGAAACATCTGATTTTCACTGATTTTCGTTGCCGCACCGCGCGATGACGCCCCCCAAACGACGCGATAATGTCCTTCAGATGAGCAACGTCAGCACCGACACCCAAGCCGCCCCGAAATTCAACGCCGAAGCCTTCGCCATGAACATCGCGCGGGCGATGGAGAGCAGCGGCCAGGCGCTGGCAGCCTATCTCAAGCCGCGCCAGACCGGAGAAGTCCGCGACAAGCCGCCGAACGAGCTTGGCGAGGTCATCAAGACCTTCAGCGTGATCGCCGAATACTGGCTGTCCGACAAGGAGCGCGCCTCCTCGCTGCAAATGCAGCTCGGCAAGGATTACCTCGATCTCTGGGGCTCGGCCGTGCGCCGCATGGCCGGCGAAGCCGATGCCAAGCCCGCGATCGCGCCGGCCCCGCGCGACAAGCGCTTCCAGGATCCGGAGTGGAAGTCGAATCAGTTCTTCGACTTCATCCTCCAGCTCTATCTGCTGACCGCGAAATGGGCGCAGCAGCTGGTCCACGACGCCGACGGGATCGATCCGCACACCCGCAAGAAGGCTGAGTTCTACGTCCAGCAGATCACCAACGCGCTGGCGCCGTCGAACTTCGTCTTGACCAATCCGGAAGTGCTTCGCGCCACGGTCGAGACCAACGGCGACAATCTGGTGCGCGGCATGAAGATGCTCGCCGAGGATATCGAAGCCGGCCACGGCACGCTGAAGATCCGCCAGTCCGATTCGAGCAATCTCGAGGTCGGCGTCAACATGGCGACGACGCCGGGCAAGGTGATCTACCAGAACGAGCTGATGCAGCTGATCCAGTATTCGCCGGCAACGGAGAACGTGCTGCGCACGCCGCTCCTGATCGTGCCGCCATGGATCAACAAGTTCTACATCCTCGATCTGCGCCCCGAGAAATCCTACATCAAATGGTGCGTCGACCAGGGCATCACGGTGTTCGTGATCTCCTGGGTCAACCCGGACAAGGAACTCGGCAAGAAGACCTGGGCCGACTACATGACCGAAGGCCCGCTCACGGCGATGGACGTGATCGAGAAGGTCACCGGCGAGATGAAGGTGCACACCGCCGGCTATTGCGTCGGCGGCACCATGCTCGCCTCGACGCTCGCCTATCTCGCCGAGAAGCGTCGCCAGCGCGTGACGTCGGCGACGTTCTTTGCCGCGCAGGTCGACTTCACCCACGCCGGCGACTTGCTGGTGTTCGTCGACGAGGACCAGATCTCGGCGCTGGAACGCGACATGCAGGAATCCGGCGTGCTCGAAGGCAGCAAGATGGCGATGGCCTTCAACATGCTGCGCTCGAACGACCTGATCTGGTCGTATGTCGTGAACAATTATCTGAAGGGCCAGCCGCCCTCCTCGTTCGACCTGCTGCACTGGAATTCGGATGCGACGCGGATGCCGTCGTCGAACCACTCCTACTACTTGCGCAACTGCTATCTGGAGAACCGGCTGTCGACCGGCACCATGGTGCTCGACAACACGCTGCTCGATCTGTCGAAGGTGAAGGTTCCGGTCTACAACCTCGCCGCACGCGAGGATCACATCGCTCCGGCGGAATCGGTGCTGTACGGTTCGCAGTTCTTCGGCGGCCCGGTGAAATATGTGCTGTCCGGCTCCGGCCATATCGCCGGCGTGGTCAACCCGCCCGCCTCGAAGAAGTACCAGTACTGGACCAACGACAACATCAAGGACATGAAGCTCGCCGACTGGCTGAAGGGCGCCGAGGAGCACAAGGGTTCGTGGTGGCCCGACTGGCGCGGCTGGCTGGAGAGCCATGATCCGGAGACGGTGCCGGCGCGCATGGTCGGCTCGAACGGAACGCAGGCGCTCGAGGACGCGCCAGGGAGCTATGTCCGCGTCCGCGCGTAGCGCCAAGTGTTCGTAACGCCAAGTGTTCGCGTAGCGCCAAGTCTCTCGCTCAGCTATAAACAGACGGTCCCGACGGTCGGGAATCGAATTCACGTGAGGGGGAGACGATGACGCGCGAACTGTTCTGGCTGTCGCTGACGGTGATCCTGACCGGGCTGTTGTGGATCCCCTACATCATCAACCGCTGCCAGGTACGCGGCCTCTCCGGCGCCATGGGCAATCCTTCGCGTGGCGACAAGCCGCATGCCGAATGGGCCAACCGGCTGATGTTCGCGCATGACAATGCGGTCGAGAACCTCGTGATCTTCGCGCCGCTGGTGCTGATCCTCAACGCGGCCGACTATTCCACCAAATGGACCGTGCTGGCCTGCGCCGTCTATTTCTGGGCCCGCGTCGCCCACCTGATCGTCTACACGCTCGGCCTGCCGGTGTTCCGCACCCTGGCCTTCACGGTCGGCTTCCTTGCCCAGGCCGTGCTGGCGCTCGCAGTGTTCAAGATCCTCTGAACCAGATCTTCCCGCCGGTTGCGGCACCAGCCGCACCGGCGCGGCGCCAGCTATCCGCCCTTGCGCACCACGATATGCAGCATCGTCGCGGGCGCCTCGTCAAAACTCTTGATCTCGCTGGTGTCCGACGAGACCTCGGTCCACGTCCCTGACGCCGCGTAGGTCGCCGCCAGCCAGTCGGCCGCGGGATAATTGTAGTAGCGGCCGATGCTGTCGCGGCCATCGCCATGGCCGATCTTGTAGCTCGCGTAGAAGACGCCGCCCGGCTTCAGCGCCCGATGGATGCGGCCGATTATGCCGGCCAATTCGTCGCGCGGCACATGCAGCAGGCAGGCGCTCGCCCAGACGCCGTCATAGGCCTCACGATCCTCGAGCTCGTCGAACAGCATCGCCTCGACGGGGTGATTGATGCGGCGCGCCGCGACCTCGGCCATCTCGGGCGAACCGTCGGTCGCGCGCAGCACGAAGCCTTCGGCGAGCATGACAGCGGCATGATTGCCGGCGCCGCAGCCGAGTTCGAGGATCGACCCGCCCGGCGGCAACAGCTTGAGAAAGCCGATCAGCCGGGTGGACGGTGCTTTCGCCCACCCGGCATAGGCCTCGGCATTGCGCCGGTAGAATTGCAGCGTGGCGTCGTCCACGATGCGCCCTCGCGTCAGCTGTCGGCGAGCCCCAGCATCAACCGCATGTTCTGCACGGCAGCACCCGAGGCGCCCTTGCCCAGATTGTCGAGCCGGGCGACCAGCACCGCCTGGCGGTGCTTGTCGCTGGCGAACACATAGAGCTCGAGGTGGTTGGTCTCGTTGAGCGCTTCCGGCTCGATCTTCCCGCCCGCGGCGGCCTCGTTCTGCAGCGGCATCGCCGAGACGTATTTGCTGCCAGCGTACCACTTCGCCAGCACGGCCTGCAGATCGGCACCATCAGGCTTGCCCGGCAGCGCGTCGAGCTGCAGCGGCACCGAGACCAGCATGCCCTGCCGGTAGTTGCCGACCGACGGGATGAAGAGCGGCCGCCGCGTGAGATGCGAATAAAGCTGCATCTCCGGGACGTGCTTGTGCTCGAAGCCGAGGCCGTAGAGATGGAAGGCCGGCGCCGAGCCGTCCTCGAAGCTCGCGATCATCGACTTGCCGCCGCCCGAATAGCCGCTCACCGCATTGATGGTGACGGGATAATCAGCGGGCAGCAGCCCGCCATCGACGAGCGGCCGCAGCAGCGCAATCGCGCCGGTCGGATAGCAGCCGGGATTGGAGACCTTCGGCGCGATGCGGATCTTGTCGGCCTGGCCGGGCGCGAGTTCGGCGAAGCCATAGGCCCAGTCAGGCGCGACGCGATAGGCGGTCGACGCGTCGAGCACCTTCGGCGCTGAATTGCCCATCGTGTCGATCAGCGCGACGGTCTCCTTGGCGGCGTCATCAGGCAGGCAGAGGATCACGAGATCCACCTCCTCCATCAGCGCGCGCTTGGCGCCGGCATCCTTCCGCTTGTCCTCGGCGATATGCTTCACCGCGACGTCGCCGATCGAATGCAGCCGCTCCTGGATGCCAAGGCCGGTGGTGCCGGACGCGCCATCGACGAACACGGCCTTGGTCGCACCGCTCTTGGTATTCGGCTGGTGGGTGTCGGCGAGGGTCATGGCACGTTCCTTTCGAGCTCGTTCGTTTCGTTTGCTAACACATCTGGCCGCGCTGCGCCGCCAATCGGGGGATGGGCAATTATCGTTGGATCGAGCGTATTCTCGTCCACGTCAAACACCCCCTTCATGGAAACAGCGCGATCTGCTCCAGTCCGGTGGTTTCGGGCAAGCCGAACATCAGATTCATGTTCTGGATCGCCTGTCCGGCCGAGCCCTTCACAAGATTGTCGAGCGTCGAGAGCACGATGGCGCGGTTCTCGATCCGGTCGGCGACGACGCCGATCTGGACGTAGTTCGAACCACGCACGTTCTGCGTCTGCGGCAGCACGCCCTTCTTCGTCACATATACGAACGGCTCGTTGGCGTAGGCCTTTTCCAGCTCGGCGCGCAAATCGTCCGGCGTAGCCCCGTTGAGCTTGACATAGGATGTGCAGAACTCACCGCGCGCCATCGGAATGAGATGCGGGGTGAAGTTCACCGTCACAGCCGAGCCCGCGGCTACGCCGATCTCCTGCTCGATCTCCGCCGAGTGTCGATGGCTTCCGATCGAATAGGGCGACAACCCTTCGCCGGCCTCGCTGAACAGCGTGTTCTGTTTCAGTCCGCGCCCGGCGCCGGTGACGCCCGACTTTGCATCGATGATGATGTCGTCGACGTCGATCAGCTTTGCCTTCGCCAGCGGAACAAGCGCCAGCAGCACTGCGGTCGGATAGCAGCCGGGACAGGCCACGAGTCGCGCGGCCGTGATCTTCTCCCGGTAGATTTCGGTCAGCCCATACACGGCCTCGCCCTGCAATTCGAACGCCCGGTGCTCATGGCCGTACCACTGCGCGTAGCTATCCTTGTCGCGCAGCCGGAAATCCGCGGACATGTCGAGGATCTTGATTGCGGGATTGGCTTTGAGCACCGCAGCGATGATCTCCTGCGTCGTCCCGTGCGGCAGTCCGCAGAACACCGCATCGAGCCCAGTCCAGTCGACCTTTTCCCATTCCACGAGTTTTGGCAGGTCGAGCATGAAGAAGTGAGGAAACACCTCGCTCATCGTCTTGCCGGCATGAGTGTTGGCGGTAAGCGCGGTGATCTCGGCATTCGGGTGCCGCGCCAGCAAGCGCACCGCGTCGGAGCCGGTGTAGCCGGACGCGCCCAAGATGCCGATTTTCTTCTTCGTCATCACACGCCCCCTTGAAGCGTCGTCATTTCGGTTTGCGTCGTTGCGAAAGCCTCCGGGCGCACCTCGCGCATCAAAGCGGCGATCTGCCGGGCACCAGCTTCGGCCTGCAAAGCGAGCGCGTTACCGACCGCAACAAAGTCGGTCTCGGACTTGTGCTGGTTCAGCTTGAAGCTGCCCTCCACCTCTTCCACCGTCATCTCAAGGCCCACGATCGCCTTCTTCATGGCATCGAGCCGCGCCGCTGTCATCTTGCCCGACGTCCACGGCGTCTTCGGCGACAACCGATCCTCGAACTTGGCGGTCAGCGCGTCGATCTGAACCGCAAGTTCCGCGCCTGACAGGACCCGCACCGGACCGGTCAGATGTACGGCCTGGTAGAGCCAGGTCGGCACCTGGTCGGGCGACACATACCAGTCCGCCGAGACATAGGCATCGGCACCGGTGACGGCCAACAGCCAAGGTGCTCCGCCCGCCAGCTTTACCAGCGGATTGTGACGGGCAACATGAAACAGCGCCCGCGGCGTGCCGTCGGCGGCGTAGCTCAGATAGAACGGCAGCGCGGAGGCGATCGGCTTACCGCCGCCCCATGCGCAGGCGATGCCGAATCCGCGCGCTTCGGCGAAGCCGAGGCTCGCGGCGCGGTCGGGCTTGAAAGGCGGTGGCGTATACATGGTCGAAACTCCTGCATGACGAAGGAGCCGCCAGATCGAACCGCGTGTCTTTTTGAGGAGCGCGCCGCGGGATCAGGTCCGGCGGCAGAGGCGATGGTCTTAAACGCGAGCGACCGCCCATACCGCGAGAATGCGGCGGCGGCGGGCAATGATGATGGTCGCGGCGTTGATCATGGGCGCGGCTATAAGGCCGCGGCCCTTTTGCGTCAAGGAAAACCGTCAGATCACCGGATTCCACGGCGCCGGCACGACACGGTAGCCGCTGCCATCCTTCACCACATTGCCGAGGCCCGGGAACGGATAGTGGAAGCCCTGCACCTGGAGCCGCTCCGCGACGATCATGTCGTAGACGCGGCGGCGGGTCTTCTCGGCGACGTCAGCGTCCTGGTCGAAGAACGCGTGCCAGCCGGGATTGGTCGCGAACAGATGCGGATTGTTGGTGACGTCGGACTGGATGAACACCTTCTCCGAGCCCGAGGCCAGCACGTAGGAGGTGTGGCCCGGCGTATGGCCGACAGTCTCGACCGAGGTCAGGCCCGGCGCGATCTCCTTGCCCCATTCGTAGGGCGTGACCTTTTTCTTCAGACCGGCCTCGAAGATGTTGCGGTTGTTCTTGAACAGGCCCTGCATGCGGCCGGCCGGCGCACGGCTCATTTCGCCATCGTCCATCCAGAACTTCCATTCGGTCGCCGGCACCAGCACTTCGGCGTTCGGAAACGCCGGCGTGCCCTCGGCGGTGAGCAGGCCGTTCACGTGATCGCCGTGGAAATGCGAGATCACGACCATGTCGACATTCTTGGGATCGAATCCGGCGGCGACGAAATTGTCGGCGAACAGACCGTTGGCCCCCTTCGTGCTGGCCTTGGCCAGCGCGCCATTGCCGGTGTCGATCACGACCAACTTGCCGCCGGTATTGAGCACCAGCGGCGCGTACCAGATCGTCACCATGTCGCGCGGCATGAACGCCTTATCCAGCGCCGCGTTGACATCGTCCCGCTTCGCATTCGGGATGAAGGAGTCTTCCAGCTTGAAGACGGTCTTGCCGTCGGACACCGCGGTGACCGTGATGTCACCAACCTTGTAGCGATAGAAGCTCGGCGCCTGCTTGTCGGCAACGGGCGAAGCGGCATTGGCCGGGAGCGCCGGCAACAACGGTGCGGCGGCGATGCCGGCGGCGCCGGCAAGAGCGTGACGTCGTGTCAATTCCATGTGTTGTCCTTCCCAGTGAAGCGGCGCCCAATGAATTCGCAGTTGGCGGGCGAGGTTGTGTCAACGTTTCGATGCTCGCGCGATGACCGACGGCGCGAGCCGTTTGTTCTCCCGCCTAACCCCTGCAGGTTGGCCTTATTCCGGGAACTCGCTACACCGCGCGCCACATCCATTCGAGGGCCTGGGCAATGACGTCGCCGAACAGCAGCAGCGCCGCCGACCAGACCAGCGCGGAGACGAAATTGGCGACCTGGAATTGCCAGTACGACATCTCGAAAATGCCGGCCGCGAGCGGCACCGAGGCGCGCAGCGGGCCGAAGAAGCGGCCGATGAAGATGCTGGGCACGCCCCAGGTCTTCACGAAGGCCTCACCGCGCGGCAGTATCTCCGGATAGCGCGACAGCGGCCACATCTGCGCGACCTGCTCCTTGTAGCGATAGCCGAACCAGTAGGAGACCCAGTCGCCGAGCGCAGCGCCAATGCCGCCGGCGATCCAGATCGGCCAGAAATTGATCCCGCTGACGCCGATCAGGGCGCCGATCGCAACCAGCGCGCCCCAGGCTGGCACCAGCAATGAGATGAACGCGAGCGATTCAGCAAACGCCAGCAACATGACGATCGGAGCGGCCCAGGCCTGGTGGTGGCGGACGAATTCGGCCAGGGCCCGCGCAAAGTCTTCCATTTCGTCGTGTGCCTTCCGCTCCGTTGGACCTCGAATGAACCTTTCTAACGGCACGCAGCCTAAGAACAGGTAAGCCAGCCCATTGCGTGACATCAAGTCACAAAGGCGGGGATCAAACGTGATCTCCGGTAAGGCCCCCTGGTCCAGGCTGGCTGGCATCTCCCCTACAAAAATAAGGAATCACTGGATGATCGGGTCATTGATGATGTGCGTGAGCGTTCTCGTCTTGCTGTTCGGAATGCTCGCAGGCATCGCCATGGGTATCCAGCACGACTTCACGTTGGGGCCGGCGCACGCGCATCTCAATCTCATTGGCGGCGTGCTGCTGTTCCTGTTCGGCCTCTACTACCGGCTGGTGCCGGCGGCCGGCAGCATGCTGCTGGCCAGGATCCAGGGCTGTCTGCATATCGTCGGCGGCGTGCTGTTTCCGGCCGGCGTAGCTGCCGTTCTGCTGAAGGGTCCCGCGTTCGAGGCGGCGCCGATCGTGGGATCGCTCATTGTGGTTGTCGCAATGGCCCTGTTCACGGTCATTGTATTCCGCACCTCGCGGGCGTAATCGCGGGCTCCTATCTACAGGGATGGTCAGCCCCCCAGGGTGCGGCCGTCCCCCATTGGCAGCCCATCCGTGGCATAGTCAAAGCAACCGATTCGCCGCGCCATAACTGGCGCGCCACTTGAAGAAACATGGCCAAGTCATTGAAGTCGAACGCCAAAAGCAAATCTGCTGACGATCTGTTCGGAGCCTCGGAACCGAAGGCACGCACCCCTGCGAAGGCCGCTTCCCGGCCCGCGGGAGGCGCCGAAGCCGGCTACACTGCCGCCGACATCGAGGTTCTGGAGGGCCTGGAACCGGTCCGCCGGCGCCCCGGCATGTATATCGGCGGCACCGACGAAAAGGCACTGCACCACCTGTTCGCCGAGGTGATCGACAACTGCATGGACGAGGCGCTGGCGGGTCACGCCACCTTCATCGACGTCGAACTGACCGCCGACGGCTTCCTGACCGTAACCGACAATGGCCGCGGCATTCCGGTCGACCCGCATCCGAAATTCCCGAAGAAGTCGGCACTTGAAGTCATCATGTGCACGCTGCACTCGGGCGGCAAATTCGACTCCAAGGTCTACGAGACCTCGGGCGGCCTGCACGGCGTCGGCGTCTCCGTCGTCAACGCCCTCTCCTCGCGGCTCGAGGTCGAGGTCGCGCGCAGCGGGCAGCTGCATCGCATGACCTTCGAGCGCGGCCATCCCAAGGGCAAGCTCGAGGACCTCGGCAAGGTCAATAACCGCCGCGGCACCCGGATCCGCTTCAAGCCTGATACCGACATCTTCGGCGCCAAGGCGGCGTTCAAGCCGCAGCGCCTGTTCAAGATGACGCGCTCGAAGGCGTATCTGTTCGGCGGCGTCGAGATCCGCTGGCACTGCGATCAGGAACTGCTGAAGGGCATCGAGGACGTCCCGCCGGAAGCCAAATTCCACTTCCCCGGCGGCTTGAAGGATTATCTCGCCGCGGCGATCCATGCCGACACGCTGGTGCATCAGGATATCTTCTCCGGCAAATCCGGCCGCAGCGGCGCGCATGGCGCCTGCGAATGGGCGGTGGCCTGGACCGCCGATGCCGACGGCTTCCTGTCGTCCTACACCAACACGGTGCCGACGCCCGACGGCGGCACGCATGAATCGGGTCTGCGCAGCGCGCTGCTGCGCGGCCTGAAGGATCACGCCGAACGCGCCGGTCAAGGCAAACGCGCAGCCTCCATCACCTCGGAAGACGTGATGGTGGGTGCGGCCGTCATGCTCTCGGTGTTCGTGCGCGAGCCTGAATTCCAGGGCCAGACGAAAGACCGCCTCGCCACCGCCGAAGCGCAGCGCATCGTCGAACAGGCGATGAAGGATCCGTTCGACCACTGGCTGTCGGGCAATCCGAACCAGGCCAACCGGCTGCTCGACTTCGTGATCGATCGCGCCGAGGAACGGCTGCGCCGCCGCCAGGAAAAGGAAACGGCGCGCAAGACCGCCGGCAAGAAGTTGCGTCTTCCCGGCAAGCTCGCCGATTGCTCCGATGCCGGCACCGAAGGCTCCGAGCTCTTCATCGTCGAAGGTGACTCGGCAGGCGGCAGCGCCAAGCAAGCGCGCGATCGCAAGACCCAGGCCGTGCTGCCGCTGCGCGGCAAGATCCTCAACGTCGCATCGGCCGGCAAGGACAAGCTGACCGCGAATGCGCAGCTCTCCGATCTCGTGCAGGCGATCGGCTGCGGCACGCTCGCGCACTACCGTGAAGAAGATCTGCGCTATCAGCGCATCATCATCATGACCGACGCCGACGTCGACGGCGCGCATATCGCTTCGCTGTTGATCACCTTCTTCTACCGGCAAATGCCGCGGCTGATCGACGAGGGACATCTCTACCTGGCGGTGCCGCCGCTCTACAAGCTCAAGCACGGCACCAAGTCGATCTACGCCCGCGACGACGCGCACAAGGAAGAGCTGCTCAAGAGCGAATTCAACGCCAACGCCAAGGTCGAGGTGAATCGCTTCAAAGGCCTCGGCGAAATGATGCCGGCGCAGCTCAAGGAGACCACGATGGATCCGGCCAAGCGCACGCTGCTGCGCGTGGTGCTGCTGGCCGACGATCGCGAGGGCACCGCCGACTCGGTCGAGCGGCTGATGGGAACCAAGGCGGAAGCCCGCTTTGCCTTCATCTCCGACAAGGCCGAATTCGCCAGCGACGATCTGCTCGACGTTTAGGCCTCAACCGACTGATTTGAAATGATTTTCCGGCCGCCTCCAGATCGGGGCGGCCGTTTTCATTCGCCGTCCAGGAGAGCCCCCTCGGTTTCGTTTTCGGGCGGTTGTGTCTCACCCGCAACAGCATTTCCGGCGGAACCACGTATAGTCCCCAACATGAGTTTCGGGAATCGGTGCCAGCGCACTCCCGTCAGCGACCCGATCGAACGCTAGTCGAGGATTTGGATATGAAGAAGATTTTGCTCGCTCTGACCGCGGTTGCTGCGATGACGGGTTCCGCGTCGGCCGCCGATCTGGCCGCCCGCCCCTACACCAAGGCTCCGGCCCCGATCGCAGTGGCGCCGAGCTGGACCGGCTTCTACATCTTCGGCGGTGGCGGCGGCGGCGTCTGGGACGCTGACACCGGCGTCCAGTCGACCGTTACGGGCGCGCCGATCCTCGGCTTCAACCAGCGCCAGGGCGGCGACGGCTGGTTCGGCACCGTCGGTGCCGGTTACGACTGGCAGACCGCCAACAGCTGGGTCATCGGCGTGTTCGCCGACGGTCAGTTCGGCAGCCTGAAGGGCACCATCCAGGATCAGGGTCTCGGCATCGCCGGCAACATCAAGAACGACTACAGCTGGGCCGCTGGTGCGCGCCTCGGCTATCTGGTCGCTCCGAACGTTCTGTCCTACGTCAACGCCGGTTACTCCAGCTCGCACTGGAAGGGCACCACCCTGTTCAACACCGCGACCGCTCTTCCGGTCGGTGGCCACACCAACGGCTTCGACCGCAGCGGCTGGTTCGTCGGCGGCGGCGTCGAGAACAACCTGAACATCTTCGGCATCACCGCGCCGGGCTGGTTCATGAAGACCGAGTACCGCGCTGCCTACTACGACAACAAGAACATCTCGGAACTCGCCGACGTCACCAACATCTCGAACGGCCGCGACATCACCTTCAAGCCGTTCGTCCAGACCATCAGCACCTCGCTGGTCTACCGCTTCAACTGGACCGGCCCGGTTGTCGCCAAGTACTGAGCGACGTATCGATCCCTGCTGATCTGGCAGACGAAAAGCCCCGGCATTGTCCGGGGCTTTTTTGTTGTCCCGATGTCTTCGGGAACAACCTCGCGCGCTCACGTTCTTCACACATACTTGGCGCAGGGCCGACCGGCCGCGCCCGATCTGGTCAGCGTTCCGACGATCGGGCACTCTCGCCCCGGTTCAAACCACAGCGGACAACAACAATGAGAAACGGACAGTTTGATCTCACGGGCCGGGTCGCGATCGTCACCGGTGGCAATGGCGGCATCGGGCTCGGCATGGCGCGCGGCCTGGCGGATGCCGGCGCTGCGGTCGCCGTGGTCGGCCGCAACGAAACGAAATCGAAGGCCGCCGTCGAGGATCTGGTCAAGCGCGGCGTCAAGGCGATCGCGGTTGCCACGGACGTGACCGACAAGGCGGCCGTCGCGGCCATGGTCGAGCGGGTCAATGGCGAGCTCGGCCGGATCGACATCCTCGTCAACAACGCCGGCATGAGCATCCGCAAGCCGCCGCACGAGCTCGAGCTCGACGAGTGGAGCAAGGTGATCGACACCAACCTCACCAGCGCCTTCCTGTGCTCGAAGGCGGCCTACCCTGCGCTCAAGGCGTCGGGCCACGGCAAGATCATCAATATCGGCTCGATGATGTCGATCTTCGGCGCAAGCTTCGCTGCGGCCTATGCCGCGAGCAAGGGCGGCATCGTGCAGTACACCCGCGCCTGCGCCAACGCCTGGGCGGCCGACAACATCCAGGTCAATGCCATTCTCCCCGGCTGGATCGACACCGATCTGACCAAGGGCGCGCGCCAGCAGGTTGCCGGGCTGCACGAACGCGTGCTCGCGCGCACGCCGGCGGCGCGCTGGGGCGCCATCGACGACTTCGCCGGCATCGCCGTATTCCTGGCGTCGCCGGCGTCGGATTTCGTCACCGGCACCGCCATCCCCGTCGACGGCGGCTATTCGGTCATGGCCTGAAACACACGAGCCCGAAACACACGGGCCCGAAACACAGAAGCCCCGGCGACCGCCGGGGCTTCTGCATCCTGTTCGCCTCAGTCTTGGTTCAGTAGCGCGCGATGACCGGCGCGTCGAACTTGTAGTTCACGCGCACCACCGCCCACTGGATATCGCGCGGCTTGGCGTCGAACGTATAGGTGCCCGCGGCTGTGCCGGCGAGCTGATAGGTCTGACGCTCGAAGGCCGCGTAATTATACTCGACGCCAATGGTCCAGTTGCGGGTGATGCCGTATTCCCAGCCCGCACCGATGGTCCAGCCGCTGGCCCAATGGGTCTGGCTGCCGGAGCCGGTCGACGGCGGAACGTTGTCGACGACGGACAGGCGGTTGTTCACGCCGGCATAGCCGCCCTTGAAATAGAGCAGATTGTTCTGGATCGCATAGCCCGCGCGGCCGACGATCGTGGCCATGACATTCGAGCGCCAGCTGAACTGATCGTCGCGGCCGATGCCGAACACCGTGTTGGTGACGCGGCCGGAATTGTCGAGCCCGGAGACCGTGCCCTCGACGCCGAACACGAAGTTGTTGGCCTGCCAGTTGTAGCCGATCTGGCCGCCGCCCATGAAGCCAGAGCCGCGCTGCCGAAAGCCCTGGCCGGGTGCGAGATCGCCGAACACCGTCGTGTTCGCGCTGTTGACCCACTGCTCGTTGGTCCAGGCACCGCCGAGATGGCCGCCGACATAGAAGCCGGACCAGTTATAGAGCGTTTCGACGTAGGCCGGCGCCTTGGTGTAGGGACGCGCAGCGAGATCGGCGGCCGCGGCGGCGCCCACGCCGAGCGCGGTCGTTGCAGTCAACACGGCAATGAATTTGGCACGAAACACGGCGGCACCCCCAGGTTGTCTGATGGGCACCAGCTTTCCCAGAGAGACCCTTACCAAAAGAAAACCGCGGGAACCGGCAGTGCAGAATCCGTGTCCGCCGGTTTCGAATCATGTCCCTCTGTTGCAACCGCGCAACTTCTAACAGCTAAATTAAGCAGCTGTTATCCCTGATAAATTCCTTCCACACGCGGGGCCGCGCGTCAGCTCGCGGCCGGCGAATGCACGTGCTCCGGCCGCACCCCGACCGCGACGAGACGGGCCGTCAGCCCCTGCAGCCAGGGCATCGCCGTGATCAACCGCAACGCGAACGGCACCGGTTGATCGCCCCCCTTCAGCGCAGCGCTGATGAGGTTGTCCTGCGCGATCACCTGCATGCGCTGCGTGACCCGCACCGGAAATTCACGACGACGCCGCACCGCATCGAGCTCGTCCTCCGACGGACAGCCCTGCACGAGCTTCGCCGCCAGGATGTTGGCGGTCGCGACCGCATCCTGCACCGCGAGGTTGACGCCGACGCCGCCGATCGGCGACATCGCGTGCGCGGCGTCGCCGATGCAGAGCAGGCCCGGAAGGGTCCAGCGCGCCAACCGGTTGATCGCAACCGTGAGCAGCTTGACGTCGTCGAAGCTTTTCACGTCGGCGATCCCGGCCTTCAGGATCGGCGCCAGCCGCAGCACGTCGTTGAGCAGCGCCGGCAATCCCCTCGCCTTCACGGCCTCGTATTGCCCCTTGGCGATCACATAGGCGCATTGCCAATAGTCGCCGCGATCGAACGTCACCATCATCTTGCCGTTGTCGATGCGGGCGAACAAATTCTCGGTCTCGTCCGGACGCCGCCCGACGCGAAACCACAGCACATCCATCGGCGCTCCGATCTCCTCGACGTTGAGACCGGCGCGCTCGCGCACGATCGAATGGCGGCCGTCGCAGCCGATCACAAGATCCGTCTCGATCTCGATCGGGCCGTCAGGCGTGTTCACGCGCACGCCGGCAACAGCATCGCCGCGCCGGATCAGGTCCGTCGCCTCGGCGCTCATCAGCACGCGCAGTGAGGGAAAGCGCCTGCCGCTCTCGCGCAGGAAATTGAGGAAGTCCCACTGCGGCATCATCGCGATGAAGGGATATTTGACGCTGAGGCGGCTGAGGTCGGCGATCCGCACCGAGGTGCGGCCGAACATGCCGTCGAGCCTCTGGATGTTCTGGTGCGGCAGCTTCAGGAAACCGTCGATCAGGCCGAGTTCGTCCATCACCTGCAGGGTCGAGGGATGCACGGTGTCGCCGCGAAAGTCGCGGAAGAAGTCGGCGTGCTTCTCCAGCACCACGACGACGATCCCGGCGCGTCCGAGCAGATAGCCGAGCATCATGCCGGCCGGCCCGCCGCCGACCACGCAGCAGCGCACCTTCATCTGACGTGTGTTCGATCCTGCCGGATTGCCCGCATCCATGACGCCGTCCTTAACGTTGTCTCGCCGCTCCGTTTGTAACGCGGGTCGGACGACAAGGATGCAAACTATCGCCGGAAGGTCTTGATTTCCGACACGCTGCCGTCGCGATAGGTCAGCTCCACCGAGATCGATTTGGTCTGCGGCGCGAGCTTCAGATAGGGCTGCGCGTCGGACGGGATGGCGCTGGGATCACGCGAATTGCAGGCCGGCATCTTCAGCACCTTGTCCGGCACCGCGGTGTCGATGCCGATCCGCACCTCGCGGATCGCGCAGCGATACGACATCAAATGGGTGTAGTAGACCAGCAGCCCGTTGAATTCGCGGAACGACAGCCAGCTCGTCGCGGTCATGTCGAGGATCTTGCGCTGGTCGCGGATCAGCGCCGCGTCGGGATCGAACTTGATCGGGAACGGTCCCTGCATCTCGCCCTGGGTGTCGACATAGCGCAGCTCGATCGTCGCCGCCGGCGCGTCGGCCGGCAGTTCGATCGATGGATTGGGCATCCGCTTGCGCGTGCGCGGATCCAGCGTGTCCATGAAGCCGGTTTCGCGGAAGTCGCCGCTATCCCCCATCCGCCAGGAAATGCCGAGCGTCGGATCGGCGATCGAGAACACGACGGTCCAGCCGCCATTGTGCCGCGAGAAGCTCGCGATCGGCGCGTTGATCGCGTCCTCCTTCGGCAGCTTCGGCACCGAGACCGGCGGCAGCGCGGCCACCTGCTGCGGCGGGGCGGACGGCTTGGCCGCCTCGGCCTGCGCCTTCGCGGCCCCGTTCAAGAAGACGTCGTCGACCATCTGGTCGAAATAGACCGGGATCTGCTTGTGCTTCACCGTCTCGGCCATCTCGCTGACCAGGCGCCGCGTACGCTGGGCGACCTGCACGAGGTTCTCGCCGGGCTGCAGCAGCTCCCTGGCAAAGGTTCGCGTGAACACCGAATTGGGATTGGCATCGTCGTTCGACAGCCGGTCGAGCGCGGTCTGGCGCGGCCCCGCGGAAAACACCGAGAACACGCCCTCGGGCAGTTGCGTCATCGGCGCGAGGCCGCCGCCGCCGGCAACCGCACGCGTGCCGGCCCGCTCGAACGGATTATTGCGGCAGGCGTCGAACACCAGGATCGAGGTGCGCGCCTTCTTGTTCTGCAACCGCTCGATGATGCGATCGGCGAGAACCGAGGCGTCGCGCACCAGCTCCTCCTGCCCTTCGGTCGCCGCCGGTACGTCGGTCGGCAGCAGGAAGTTCTGGCCCGCGATCTCGAAGCCGTGACCGGCGTAGAAGAAGAACGCGGTATCGCCGGGTTCGACGACGCGGTCGAAGGCGAGCAGCGTCTCGGAGAACGCCTGCCGGTTCAGATTCTCGGCCACCATGACGTTGAAACCGAGCTGCTTCAGCGTGTCGCCCATGGTGCGGGCGTCGTTGACCGCCTTCTGCAGCTTGGGCACGTTCCTGTAATCATTGTTGCCGATCACCAGCGCGACGCGCTTTTCGGCCTGGGCAGGCGCCGCCGATGCGACGAATGCGACCGCCAACAGGGTCGCCGAAAGTCTCGAAAGCCAGCTCTTCATCCCGATTCCCGCCTGCGCCGCGCATGCGACCGCCGCCTAATAGTCGGATCAGCCGTTTGGCCGGTTCAAGGCCCGCGGCGGATGGCCGTCATGGCCGCCCATCCCGTAGCGACCATGGGGCGTCCCGTCCGTCCCAGGTCAAGTTTCTTTTTACAGCCCGCGTGATAGATTCGGGGCTTCACTCTGCCGCGAGTTCTCCACAGGTCCCAGGCGTTTTTCCGTGTACACATGGTCCACTGAGCAGGTCGATCCCCGGGATCGCTTCGACTATTGGCGGGAGGTGCGCGCCAAGGGGTTGTTCGGCGTCACCGCCGAACTCGAACCCGAGCACCGCCGCAACTTCTTCGGCGAGTTCTCGCTGCGCAAGCTCGGTGATGCCGGCCTGGTCGAGCTGCGGGCCTCGCCCTACCGCGTCGAACGGGGCGCGGGCGACATCGCCGACGCACGCAGCGACAGCCTGTGCATCTACCAGCAGCTCGGCGGCGGCGGCTGGTTCGGCGGCGCGCGGCTCGATGAGTTCGCGGTGCGCGACGGCATGTTCGCGACCAGCTATTCGGACCTGCCCTATCGCACCGTCCCGCTGCACGACGACGGCTTCCACCTGCGCATCATCAAGATCCCGGTGACCGACATCGTTCCGCGGGGCGCCGAGCTCGGCGAGCTCGTCCCCAGCCCCGTGCAGGATGAGGCCGCGCTGCAGCCGCTGCTGAAATCATGCTTCCGCGACCTCGTCGAGGGGAACGGCGCCACGGTGGCGGACCCGGCCCCGATGGTGCAGGCGCTGGCCCATATCGCGCTGATCGAGCGCGGTGTCATGCGGCCAAAGAGCCGGCTCGCGCAGCAGGCGCTGCGAACCGCCCATCTGTCGCTGGCCCGCCGCCTGATCCGGCGGCATCTGCCCAATGCGGCGCTGACGCCAACCCTGATTGCCGGCCTGCTCGGCATCTCGGTGCGTCACCTGCACATCCTGTTCGAGGAGACGGAGATGAGCTTCTCGGAGACCGTCACCGCGCTCCGCCTCGCGCAAAGCCGCCGCCTGCTCCGCGAGCAGTCCGGGCAGACCATCGCCGAGGTCGCCTTTGCCTGCGGCTTCGAGAGCCTCGCGACGTTCTACCGCCTCTTCAACGCCTC
Organism: Bradyrhizobium sp. INPA03-11B; assembly: GCF_040446015.1. Taxonomy (NCBI): domain Bacteria; kingdom Pseudomonadati; phylum Pseudomonadota; class Alphaproteobacteria; order Hyphomicrobiales; family Nitrobacteraceae; genus Bradyrhizobium; species Bradyrhizobium sp. INPA03-11B. The sequence continues at coordinate 280 of NZ_JASGSR010000069.1, read as the reverse complement.
CGAATCGATGACGCCGGGCGATTACCGGGCCCGACCGGCCTGAGCGTCCGTCCGGACGCGGCGGGCGAACCAGGCTCTTGCGGGTTGCTAAAGCGCCTTGATGCCCGTAATCGGGATTCCCGGCGTCATACGCCGTTCCTCGTCGTCCCCGGACTCCTGATGTCGAAGAAGATGATCAAGCCTGGACCCGACCTGCTGACGCAGGTCAATCAGGCTTTTCTCGACTACGGCTATAGCGGGCTGTCGATGGTCGGGTTGGCCAAGGCCTGCGGTTTCACGC
>NZ_JASGSR010000068.1:0-44670 GCF_040446015.1 Bradyrhizobium sp. INPA03-11B | reverse complement strand
CATCAAATCCATACCCGGCGTGATGACAATTCGCGGGTGCGCCTACGCGGGTTCCAAGGGCGTGGTCTGGGGGCCGATCAAGGACATGGTTCATATCAGCCATGGCCCGGTTGGCTGCGGCCAATATTCGTGGGGCTCGCGCCGTAACTATTACGTAGGTACGACGGGCATCGATAGTTTCGTGACCTTGCAGTTCACCTCCGACTTCCAGGAAAAGGATATCGTGTTCGGCGGCGACAAGAAGCTCATCAAAGTCATGGATGAGATCCAGGAGCTGTTCCCGCTCAACAACGGCATCACCGTCCAGTCGGAATGCCCGATCGGCCTGATCGGCGATGACATCGAGGCGGTCTCCAGAGCGAAGTCCAAGGAATTCGGCGGCAAGACCATCGTGCCGGTCCGCTGCGAGGGTTTCCGTGGCGTATCGCAGTCGCTTGGCCATCATATCGCAAATGACGCGGTGCGTGATTGGATCTTCGACAAGGGTGGCCCGGAAAGCAAGCCAAGGTTCGCGCCGACCCCCTACGATGTCGCAATCATCGGCGATTACAATATTGGTGGCGACGCTTGGTCGTCTCGAATTCTGCTGGAGGAAATCGGCCTGCGCGTGATTGCCCAATGGTCCGGCGACGGCTCGCTGGCCGAGCTCGAGGCAACGCCGAAGGCAAAGCTGAACATCCTGCATTGCTATCGCTCGATGAACTACATCTCGCGCCACATGGAAGAGAAGTTCGGTATTCCCTGGTGCGAATATAACTTCTTCGGGCCTGCAAAGATCGCAGAATCACTGCGCAAGATCGCGGGCTATTTCGACGACAAGATCAAGGAGGGCGCCGAGCGGGTGATCGAAAAGTACCAGCCGCTTGTGAACGCTGTGATCGCAAAATATCACCCGCGCCTGGAGGGCAAGACGGTTATGCTGTTCGTCGGCGGATTGCGTCCGCGTCATGTGATCGGCGCATACGAAGACCTCGGCATGGAAGTCGTCGGTACCGGATATGAGTTCGGACACAACGATGACTACCAGCGCACCGCCCAGCACTACGTGAAAGACAGCACGCTCATCTACGACGACGTCAATGGCTACGAGTTCGAGCGCTTCGTTGAGAAGATCCAGCCCGACCTGGTCGGCTCGGGGATCAAGGAAAAATACGTGTTCCAGAAGATGGGTGTGCCGTTCCGGCAGATGCACTCCTGGGACTATTCGGGCCCGTATCACGGCTATGACGGGTTTGCGATCTTCGCGCGCGACATGGACATGGCGGTCAATTCGCCGATCTGGAAGAAATTGAAGGCGCCCTGGAAGGACGTCCCAAGACCGCAGCTCCTGGCCGCAGAATGACGCAAACAAGCCTGCTCTCTGCCTAGAGACGGGACGACGTTATCACGATACCTGAAAGGCTTTTACCATGGTGCAGAGTGCAGACCATGTGCTCGATCACTTCGACCTGTTTCGCGGGCCGGAATACCAGCAGATGCTGGACAACAAGAAGATGTTTGAGAACCCTCGCGATCCTACCGACGTCGAATGCGTCAAGGAGTGGACGAAGACATCAGAATATCGCGAAAAGAACTTCGCGCGGGAGGCTCTGACGATAAACCCGGCCAAGGCCTGCCAGCCGCTCGGTGCGGTGTTCGCCTCCGTCGGTTTCCAGGGCACGCTGCCTTTCGTGCATGGCTCCCAAGGCTGCGTGGCCTATTACCGCAGCCATCTGTCGCGGCACTTCAAGGAGCCGAGCTCTTGCGTGTCCTCGTCGATGACGGAAGACGCCGCGGTATTCGGCGGCCTGAACAACATGATCGATGGGCTCGCCAACAGCTATAATATGTACAAGCCCAAGATGATTGCGGTCTCCACCACCTGCATGGCGGAGGTGATCGGTGACGACCTCAACGCCTTCATCAAGACGTCGAAGGAAAAAGGCTCGGTGCCGGCGGATTTCGACGTCCCGTTCGCGCACACGCCGGCGTTCGTCGGCAGTCATGTCACCGGCTATGACAATGCACTCAAGGGGATCCTGGAGCATTTTTGGGACGGCAAGGCCGGAACAGCAGACAAGCTCGAGCGCAAGCCGAACCGCAAGATCAACCTCATCGGTGGCTTCGACGGCTATACAGTCGGCAACCTTCGCGAGATCAAGCGTATTTTCGAACTGATCGGTATCGAATACACCATCCTCGCCGACAATTCCGAAGTTTTCGATACACCGACAGACGGCGAGTTCCGGATGTATGACGGCGGCACCTCGCTGGAAGACGCCGCGAACGCGCTTCACGCCAAGGCAACGATCTCCATGCAGCAGTGGTGCACGGAAAAGACGCTGCCGTTCATCGCCGACCATGGCCAGGAGGTCCTGGCTTTCAACTATCCGGTGGGCGTATCCGCAACGGATGAATTCCTGATGGCGTTGTCGCGCATCAGCGGCAAGGAGATCCCGGAGGAACTCGCCCGAGAGCGCGGTCGCCTGATCGACGCGATGGCTGATTCCAGCGCGCACATCCATGGCAAGAAGTTTGCGATCTATGGCGATCCGGACCTCTGCCATGGGTTGGCTACTTTCCTGCTCGAACTCGGCGCCGAACCAACGCATGTGCTGTCCACCAACGGCAACAAGGCCTGGGGCGAGAAAATGCGGACGCTATTTGGGAGCTCGCCTTACGGGCAAAACTGCCACGCCTATCCGGGGCGAGATCTCTGGCACATGCGCTCGCTGTTGTTCACCGAGCCGGTCGATTTTTTGATTGGAAACACCTATGGCAAGTATCTGGAACGCGACACCGGCACGCCATTGATCCGCATCGGCTTCCCGATCTTTGATCGCCATCATCATCACCGCTCGCCGGTGTGGAGCTATCAGGGCGGCATGAACGTGCTTGTGAAGATTCTCGACAAGATCTTCGACGAGATCGACAAGAAGACGAACGTTCTAGGCAAGACCGACTTTAGCTTCGACATCATTCGTTGATGACGAGCAACGCGCGTGCCATCGCCGGACAATATCGGCGGTGGCAGAACGCAGGATGGGCAAGCCTTACACATCAAGCCTTGCAGATAGCGTGAGAGGAAAAGACGGATGAGTTCGCTACCAGCCACGGTGCTAGATGTCTTCAACGAGCCGGGCTGCGCCAAGAATGCCAACAAGTCACAGGCCGAGCGGAACAAGGGCTGCACCAGGCAGCTGCAGCCCGGCAGCGCCGCCGGCGGCTGCGCCTTCGACGGCGCCAAGATCGCGCTGCAACCGTTTACCGACGTTGCCCACCTGGTGCATGGCTCGATCGCTTGCGAAGGCAATTCGTGGGACAATCGCGGCTCGGCATCATCGGGGGCGAACTTGTGGCGCACTGGATTCACGACCGATCTGACCGAAACCGATATTGTATTTGGCGGCGAGAAGCGGCTCTACAAGGCGATCAAGCAGATCATCGACAAGTGCGACCCGCCGGCCATCTTCGTCTATCAGACCTGCGTTCCCGCCATGATCGGCGACGACATCAACGCAGTCTGTAAGGCAGCGTCGCAAACATTCGGCAAGCCGGTTATCCCCGTCAATTCGCCGGGCTTCGTCGGTTCCAAGAACCTCGGCAACAAGCTGGCCGGCGAGGCCTTGCTCGAGCATGTTATCGGAACGCAAGAGCCGGACTACACCACGCCCTACGACATCAATCTGATCGGGGAATACAATCTGTCCGGTGAGCTTTGGCAGGTCAAGCCGCTGTTTGACGAACTCGGCATCCGCATCCTGTCCTGCATCGCTGGTGACGGCAAATATCACGAAGTCGCCTCCTCGCACCGGGCACGCGCTGCCATGATGGTATGTTCGAGGGCGATGATCAATGTCGCGCGCAAGATGGAGGAGCGTTACGGCATCCCGTTCTTCGAAGGCTCGTTCTATGGCATCCAGGACTCCAGCGACGCACTGCGCGAGATTGCGCGGCTCCTGGTCGAGCGCGGCGCACCGGAAGATCTGATCGGGCGCACCGAGGCGGTGATCGCGCGTGAGGAAGCGCGGGCCAGGGCCGCAATCGAGCCGTACAGGCCGCGCTTCAAGGGCAAGAAGGTCTTGCTGATGACCGGTGGCGTCAAGTCCTGGTCGGTCGTTGCCGCGCTGCAGGAAGCCGGGCTCGAACTGGTCGGAACCAGCGTGAAGAAATCCACAAAAGAGGACAAGGAGCGGATCAAGCAGTTGATGGGGCAGGACGCCCACATGATCGAGGACATGACGCCGCGCGAAATGTACAAGATGCTGAAGGACGCGAAAGCGGACATCATGCTCTCGGGCGGCAAGTCGCAGTTCGTCGCGCTGAAAGCGGCGATGCCCTGGCTCGATATCAACCAGGAGCGCTGCCACGCCTATATGGGCTATGTCGGGATCGTCAAGCTGGTCGAGGAGATCGACAAAGCGCTGTTCAACCCGATGTGGGAGCAACTGCGTCGACCGGCGCCGTGGGACGGTCGTGCCGACAATTGGCAGACCAGGGCGATGGCGCAGCTCGACGTGCCGCCGATTGAGATCGTCGCCGATCGAACACTGACGCAGAAGACCCCGCGCGCGAAAAGGATTTGCTTCTGCAACACGGTCGACCTCGGCACGATCGAGGATGCGATTCGCTCGCATAACCTGACCAGCGTCGAAGCGGTCACACAGCACACCCCGGCGGTCGGTGGCTGCTGCAGACGCCGGATCGAGGACATCCTGGCGGGCAGGCCGATCTCCTGGTGGCCGGCCACGCTGCAGGCCGCGGAATAGGGTGGCGTCATGGTCCTTGTCACCGCGCCGAAGAAGGCCTGTGCGGTCAACCCACTCAAGATGAGCCAGCCGATCGGGGGCGCATTCGCCTTCATGGGGCTTCGCGGAGCGATGCCGCTTCTGCATGGCCCGCAAGGATGCACGTCCTTTGGGCTCACACTGTTCGTGCGGCATTTCAAGGAGCCGGTGCCGCTGCAGACCACAGCGATGAGCGAGGTAACGACGGTGCTCGGCGGCTATGAAAATGTCGAGCAGGCGATACTCAATATCCACAATCGCGCCAAGCCGGAGATCATCGGGATCTGCTCGACCGGGGTGACGGAAACCAACGGCGACGATGTTGACGCCTACATCAAGCTGATCCGCGAGAAGCATCCGCAGCTCGCCAAGCTTCCTCTGGTCTATGTCTCGACGCCCGACTTCAAGGACGCATTCCAGGACGGCTGGGGAAAGACGGTCGCGCGCATGGTCGAGGTGCTGGTCGAGGCGCCCGCGACCGGGGCCGAGCGCAATCCTGCGCAGGTGAATGTCCTTCCCGGATGTCACCTCACGCCGGGTGATCTCGACGAACTGAGGATTATCCTTGAGGATTTCGGCCTGCAGCCATCCTTCCTGCCCGATCTGGCGGGTTCGTTGGATGGGCATATCCCCGATCAGTTCACTCCGACGACCATCGGCGGCATTGGGATCGATGACGTCGCGCGCATGGGCCGAGCCGGCTGGACGATTGCGATCGGTGCGCAGATGCGGCGGGCGGCAGAGGCCATGCAGGCCAAGACAGGGGTGCCTTTTCGGCTGTTTGAACGACTATGCGGCCTGATTCCCAATGATGACTTCATCGCTTTTTTGAGCGAGATCAGCGGCCGCCCTGTGCCATCGAGATATCGGCGTCAGCGCGGGCAGCTCGTCGATGCGATGCTGGACGCGCATTTCCAGATCGGCGGCCGCAGACTTGCGATCGGTGCAGAGCCTGACCTGTTGTTTGACCTATCCAGCATGCTGCACGAGATGGGCGCGCAGGTGACGGCGGCCGTGACGACCACGCAGTCGGCGGTGCTGGAGCAGATCAAGGCCACGGAGGTGCAGATCGGCGATCTGGAGGATCTGGAAGAGCTTGCCAGGACCAGGAATTGCGATCTGCTGATCACGCATTCGCATGGTCGGCAAGCCGCGGCACGCCTGAAGATTCCATTCTATCGGGCGGGCTTTCCGATGTTTGATCGGCTCGGGTCAGGACATCAGCTATCCGTCGGCTATCGGGGCACGCGCGATCTGATCTTCGATATCGCCAACCTGGTGATCGCCGACCGCGAGGAAAATCATGCGCCGACGCCTGATAGCTGGCGGAACTCGACGCTGCCGTTAAGGGGCGGCCGCCGAAGCTCCATCGACTCAACAGAGAGGTCGATTGCATGAAAGTTGCGTTCGCTACCCAAGATCTCAGGCGCGTCGATGCGCATTTTGGCTGGGCGAAGAATATCGCCGTCTACGATGTCGGGCCAGGCGGGCACGTATTTCTGAAGGCGGTCCAGTTCGACGGCGAACTGAAGGAAGACGGCGACGAGGACAAGCTGGAGCCCAAGATCGAGGCGATCAAGGATTGCGCCATCCTCTATGTCGGTGCCATCGGCGGCTCCGGCGCTGCGCGGGTGGTGGCCAGAAAGATCCATCCCATCAGGGTCAACAAGCCCGAAAGTATCCAGGCACTGCTGGAAAAGCTCGAGCGCGTGCTGAAGGGGACGCCGCCGCCATGGCTGCGCAAAGCCTTGGCCAAGGACCAAAAGCGTACATTCGATTTCGACGAATGAGGATCACATGACCGAGGCTGCAGACGTAATGCAACCCGCTGGCGGGTTCGATGCACCATTCGTCAAAGAGCTGGTCAGGATTTGGCGGGCTGAGGACATGGGCGGCGCCTGGGCCGGCAAGAGCGATCTCGACCTCCTCGAGCCTTATATCCTGGACAAGGAGAAGCGACGTGCACTGCCGATCGTTGGCGATCCCGATCCCGATACGGTCTGGCGGCTGGAGCTGTTCTTCAATGCCGTTGCGCTTTCGATCGAGAAGGCGACCGACGTGATGATCCAGCCGATGCTGAAGATGCACCATGAGGGCTTTGGTCGCATGGTGCTGATTGGGGGCCGGCTGATCGCGGTGAACAAGCAGCTGCGGGATGTGCATCGCTTCGGATTCGACAATCTCGCAAAGCTTGCGAATGAAGGTAACAAGTATGTCCGGGACGGAATCAAGATGATCAGGAAATTTCCTGATGTGGCGAACTATTGAGGGCCGCGCATGAGCGATCGAGAGATACTGCTAGCAGAATTGAAGAAGCTGTCGTCCAGAGCGCTGCAGGCCAAAATGGATCTGCACGATCTTTCGGAAGAATTGCCCGTCAACTGGACTTCGATCATGGCGGTGGCCCAGAGGGCGCACGATGCCTACGCCGAACTCGAGCGCAGGAGCCAGGACCTGAAGGCGCTGGAAAAGGCGTAGAGGGGATCCCCATCATGTCATTTGCAACGCGCGATGGCCGCGACTGGACGCCGGACTATTTGAGCGCGATCGATGCCAAGAAGTGCATCGGCTGTGGCCGCTGCTTTAAGGTCTGCGGTCGTGATGTCATGACCCTGAAGGGCATCAACGAGGAGGGCGAACTTGTCGACCTCGATGATGATGATGATGAGGTTGAGAAGAAAATCATGGTCATGAATGACCAGGGCGCCTGCATCGGCTGCGGCGCCTGCGCCAGGGTTTGTCCGACCAATTGCCAGACCCACGTTTCCGCTGCAGCGGAAGCGGCTTGAGGCGGCCTATGTCCGCCTCTCCCAGAAGTAGGCTAAGCGTGGGCAAGATGAACGCCGCAATGGTGCAGCTTTACGAAGATCGCAGCACCTTTCGATACCGGCCATGTCGTGGAGTGCTGGGATCTGAGGGCCGCGAGCTTGATGGTTCGCGCAAACACTGAAGAATCTCATTTGCCGCCGAAGTGCGAATTGGGCTGGTCCAGCAACTAGCCGGAAAAAAGCCCGAAGATCAATTTCCGTGGCAGCCGTGGAGCTGCGTCTGCGGTGGAGCGAGACAGCGCGAATGCTCGCGCGGTTGGTCGACCGTGTCCCTGGTCCAATCGGGTGCGGACGCCATTTCGGACGCTGCGGGTTCCTAAAAAGTGGACGATCCGCGGCTCTGCGATTCCTGCAGGCCTGATCGCAGGATGATCAATGTGAGGTGTATGGTGATCAAACAAGGGGTGCAGCCCAATACCGTCTATGCGATTTGCGGCTTCAACGACATTCCAAGCCGCCAGGCCATGGGCTTCCATCTCATGATCGTCGGCGAGGACGGCAAGCACAGGCCGTGGTCCATCATTGTGGTGCGTTGGGGCAAGAAGGTGCTTGGCTATCTCAACAAATGCCCACACAACGACGTCAATCTGGACTGGGAGCGCAACGAGTTCCTCGATCCATATGGAATCCGGCTGATGTGCGGCAAGCACGGCTCAACCTTCGAGCTTGGCACTGGCCGCTGCGTCGACGGCCCTTGTAAGGGCGCAGAGCTCACGCCGGTCGCGCTGACGGTTCTGGACGGCGACATATGCGTCGTCGGCGTGCGACTTGTCGAGGAGGATCCCGCCGGCGAGAGCTGAAACTGCGCGCTCAGACCGGCCGGTTCTCGTTGCGGTTCTTCACAGGCGCCATTCGCTTCAGTCCGTCTTGGTAAGAGATCTCATCATAGGACGCATCGAGATCCTTTGCCGCATCGAGCAGGTAGTCGAGCTTGCCGCCCGCGTCGAGCTTCTTGATGTCATCCTTGTTGATCCCGACCAGGTCCATCATCTCCTTCCAGACTGTGGATTCATCGCATGGCAGCACGTGGAAGGTGACATTGCCCAGCTTGATTCGGTATTTCGCCAACAGGTCAATGTTGTTGCAGAATATAAAGTAGCGACCCTCCGGGCTGAGCGCCCCGTCAAGCACGTCTGCGACGTCAGCAAGATAAGCGAGGGAGTGCAGATAGCCGGCCAGCAACGGAATAGTGCTTCCCCCTTCCTGCGCAACCGTCAGAACCTGCTCGATCGAATAGTCCGGCGGCCGCTTCTCGTCCGCGAGCTGGGCCTGGAACTTCAGCGCGATATCGCCGCGGAAGCCAAACCGGCCCGGCTTGGTGGTCCCGCCTTTGAGTACGGCGTTGAGCAGGCGCCCCTCCTTCTCCAGCCGGCCGAGCGCGGTGTTCTCGATTGCAGTCATGAAGATCGTCCTCAATCTGAGCTGATCGCCGGACACTTTTTTGCCGGCGAGACAGGCAATGCAAAGGTCTTGCCGTTGCAAGCGCGACGGTTCATCGGGGTATTCCTGGAGAAAATGCGGGAAGTGGGCCGCGATCGCCGAACAACAGCGTCAGAAACGCGACGCGCGTTGCAGCGTCAGTGCTTCGAAAATGTAAGCATTGTCGGACCGCGTGGGCTACGGCTATGGGATCTGCTCCTTGTTTGGTTCGGTCGTGAAACTGGTCGTTTTCTGTTGCAGTGCTTTACGGTTTGGTGCGCCAGCGCACTGGAGGAGCCCCATTCAGCCCTGGCGGCCGCGCTCGGTGTCCTCCTCTTGCGAGTTTGCGGGCGAGCCAATGGGCGGCAGGCTTAATGCCGCGCTTTCCTTGACTTCCGAGGCGATTCGATTGCGCCAGTCGCCCCGCTTCGAGCCCCAGCAGCCATCGCTTGGGAGCCGCCGAGCAGCTTCGCGTTGAGCCGCCCGCCGACGAACAACATATCATCGAGCGCTTCGTGGATATCGGCTGTGATCACTGAATGTCCGCCGTCACGCGCAATGCTTGATTGCGTGATGCGCCGCATCAATTCCTTGATGAAAGTGACACTGGCGCCTTCGGTGCTGCGTACGGCCTCGGTAATGATCTCCCCCTCAAGCGGCAGGCCTCCGCTGTAAAGCCGGATCAGCTTGCCGCGGCTGGCTGCATCCGGCAGCGGCATTTCGATCGCCTGGTCGATGCGGCCGGGGCAATCGGCGAGGGTGACCTCGAGTTGGTCGGGGCGGTTGGTCGTGAGCACGAAGAGGATATCGGCGTCCTCCTTCAAGCCGTCCATTTCATTGAGCAGCTTGCTCAGCAGGGACACCTCGCATGCTGCCAAAATGCTGCGGTTGCTCGCGGTCCGATCGACATCGTCGATCACCACCATTGTCGGTTGCAGCAGGCGCGCCAGTGCCATATAGGCGCTCAGCAGCTCGAGCTGATCGGCGGTGATGATCAGCGTGGTGTATTCCGGCAGGTTAGTGGCGAGATAGTGGACCGTGTGGGTCTTGCCGGTGCCGGGCGGGCCATAGAGCAGAATGCCCTTGCGGGTCGACTGGCGGAGCCGGCGGAGTGCATCGCGCGCATCGACGAAGCCCAACACGCTGCGATCGAGCAGCTTGAGTGCCCGTTCGGGCAAGATGACGTCCTCACGTTTGACCTTCGGCAGCCGATGTACCGTCACACCTCTGATGCGGCCAGGGCAATCCGCGCCCCCGTCGAGCGAGATGATCTTGCCACGATAAGAGCATGCAGAGTGGATGGTCCGTTCTAGTTCATCAAAGCAGCATTGCACGAAGCTGTCGCCGGTATCGCGCGCAGGAACGATTATTTCAATGCGGATCAGGGCCTCGCGGCCAAATTCGCGATCATGGGAGAGCACGACGGCGTAGGGGAATTCGCTCGCTTGGCAAAGCCACAAGCCGTTACGCAAGCATTTGACTGGCGCCATCTCGCCCGTATCGATCTCGTCAAATTGCGGCGGCACAAGGGAAATCGCATCAGATCCACGGCGTTTCATTCGAGCGAATGAAAGCGCCTCATCCCAATGCCGTTCATACGCGCCAAAGAAGCGGATTGGGTCGGCAAAAAGCTTGTCGATAGCGACCTGAACATCGGCGCGCATGTAGGTCGGCAGGTGCCGCACCGTGGTGGCGAGTTCTCCGGGCAGGAAATCGAAAAAGTGCCAGTCCAGCGCATCACAGGCGTATTCGAATTGCACATCGGACAGGTCGGCTGTGTCCGCCTTGCCCGCGGCTTCACTCGTGATCAGCAAGGGAAATCCTGCGGCGCGAATGCGATTCTGTGCTTCCTCTATCAGCGCTTTCGCAACTGAGGGTGGGTAGGGGCCGCAGACGGCCTTGCCCTGCTGCCAGACGAACTCGGCAAGTGCACTGGCATCTCGCTGCTGCTTTCCGAATACCTCGCGCAGCAGGCGCACGACGAAACCGACAGGCGTGTCGTCGTCATTATGAAAAACAAGCTGAATGGATTCAGCGTCTACACAGACCGGGTCCATCAAAACCCCCGGTGAGCGTTCTGGTTCTTCGGGCATATGCGTCATGCGAATCGTCCTCGTCGAACGTGATCACCGGGCCGGGCCGCCGGCACGAGGCGCGATGCAAATTCGCTGCCGTGACGCGCCTCATGCTGGAGCAGCGCAATCCATGAGGAACCAGCCGGCTCGCCGCCGCGCCGTCCATACCCTTGTCAGGAAGCCGACATGCGTTGCAAAGCAAACGGCGCGGTCCGAAAAGGCCAGTATTGTCAGACACGGCGGGCTGGCATGCGAATTGCCAATTCGCATGCGCCAGCTCAGTTAAGTGGAGGGTGAGTGATGATCAATCTGACAGACAGCGCGTTGAATGCGGTCAAGAGCGTGCTCGCAACGTCGGCGCAGCCAGCGCGCGGTCTGCGCATCATGGTTGAGGCCGGTGGATGTGCCGGGTTCAAATACGCAATGGACCTGGCCGAGCAGGCGAAGCCAAACGAGACCGTGATCGAGCGGGACGGCATCAGGGTCTTCGTCGACAATATGAGTTGTGATCACCTCGCCGGCACGACCATCGACTTCGTGGTGAAGCTGGAGGGCTCGGGATTCACCTTCGATAATCCCAACGCCGGCTCGACCTGCTCCTGCGGCAAATCGTTCAGCTGATGACGAGGGACAAAGCATGCTTATCCCCGAGCCACTGAAGCATCCGCTGCTTACTGAGACGGATCGGGAGCAACTCATTCGCGCGGTGATCGAGGAGATCCGACCCAATCCGCAATGCCATAGTAGCGATGGCCGTCTGGTCGAGATTGGCCGCAGCCGGAGCATGGTCAAGCCGACCAGAACATCCATGCTCTGCAAGCTTTCTGGCAGGACGCTCGAAAGCATTCAGGCGCAGCTGATCGGAAAGCTCGGCAAATTCGTCGGCCTGATCCCCCTGGCCGCCGCGGCCAAGGCGCGGGATTGAGCGAGGCCTGAATGCCGATTTATCTCGACAACAATGCCACCACGCGAGCGGATCCCGCCGTCGCGCAAGCCATGTTGCCGTACCTCGCCGAGCAATTCGGCAATGCTTCCTCCGCTCACGCCTTTGGCAGCGAGGTCGCGAAGGCCGTGAAGCAGGCGCGCCGCAGCTTGCAGGGATTGTTAGGCAGTGCCTACGATCACGAGATCGTTTTCACCTCCGGCGGGACCGAGGCAAATAACACCGCCATCCTCTCTGCGCTTGCGACCCAGGACGGGCGCGACGAGATCGTCACCACTTCCGTCGAGCATTCCGCCATCCTTGCCCTGGTCGAGCAATTGGCGACAAAGGGCGTCAAGACCCATGTGATCGGCGTGGACTCGCGCGGCCGGCTCGACATCGAGGCGTTCCGCAGGGCACTTGGACCTCGCACGGCGATTGCGTCGGTCATGTGGGCCAACAATGAGACCGGCACGATCTTCCCGGTCGAGTTCCTGGCCGGGTTGACGCGCGCGGCGGGCGCCCTGTTTCACACCGATGCGGTGCAGGCCATAGGCAAGGTGGCCATCGACCTGAGTGACAGTGCTATCGACATGCTGTCGCTGTCCGCCCACAAGCTGCACGGCCCCAAAGGCGTCGGCGCGCTCTATTTGCGCAAAGACACAAAATTCAGACCACTGATCTGGGGCGGATCGCAGGAGCGCGGGCGCCGCGCGGGGACCGAGAACATCCCCGGCATCGTCGGTCTTGGCAAAGCTGCAGAGCTTGCGGCGGAACGGCTCGAGCCGGAGCGCGCTCGCATTGGTGGCTTACGCGATCGCCTGGAGCAGGCCATCCTGCACAATGGCGGTTGCTCAGTGCTCGGCGATCTCAGCAACCGGCTACCGAACACGACCAACATCGCCTTCGAGCATCTCGAGGGCGAAGCCATTGTGCATCATCTCAATCGTGCCGGCATTGCAGCCTCGGTCGCATCGGCCTGCAGCTCCGGCGCATTGGACCCATCGCATGTTCTACGCGCCATGCACGTGCCGGCAATGAGCCTGCGCGGGGCTGTGCGCTTTTCCCTGTCGCGTGAAACCACGGTCGAAGAGGTCGCCGAGGTCGTGCACGTACTGTCCGACATCGTGACTCAGCTGCGCGCCATGTCGCGGGAGTATTCAAATCCACCCAGCGATGCGTTGCAGTCCAGGGAGTTGACGTCATGAAGATCATGATCCGCCGCTCTCCGGACGCAGGTTTGTCGATTTACGTGCCGAAGAAAGATCTCGAAGAGCCGATCGTGGAGTCCGAGTATGAGACGCTTTGGGGCGGTTGGATCAGGATCGCCAATGGCTGGGTACTCGACCTGCCCGAGATGGCAAGCGACACGCCCTTGCCGATCACGATCAACGCCAGGAAGCGCGGCGAGGATGGTAACGACCGATGAAGGCGCCTCCGCGCATCGATTTTACCAGCGCAGCCGATACGGAGGCGATTCTCACTGAACTGGCGGCCAGGCTGAGTGCGGGCAGCGTTATTCCCTACCTTGGACCTGGCCTTGCCGAATTGTCCCGGCCGGATGTGCCGACGACGCCTGAGGCATTGGCCGCTTTCTTTGCCACCAAGATTGCACTGCCGCGCCGGGCCAAGGGCAATGTGTGGGCATCGGCGCAATATATCGAGAGTAACAAACATCGTCTCACCCTGACGAGGTTAATGGCTCAGGCCTTTGCTGTACCGGTCGAGCCGACGGCGCTGCATTATCATCTTGCGTCTCTATCGCCGCCGATGATCGTCGACGCTTGGTACGACGGCGCCATGCGTGCGGCGCTCGGCGAGCGTGACGGATGGGGCGAGGTGCAGGGCGTCAGCCGCGCCGGCCTCTATACGGACCACTTTTATCGCTTCTATGATTCGGCGGGCCAGGAGGTCGACGGTGCCGTGGCCGGCAATTGGGCGACGGTGCTGTACAAGCCGCATGGTAGCGTAGAGCCGGCCAAAAACTTCCTGATCTCCGACGCCGATTATGTCGAGGTGCTGACGGAGATCGACATCCAAACGCCGATTCCCGACATCATCAAGGAGAGGCGGACCGGGCGGAGCTTTCTGTTCATCGGCTGTCGCTTCAATGACCAGCTGTTACGCGCCTATGCGCGGCAGATCACCAAGCGCTCGTCCGACGTCCATTACGTGATTGTCGATCCACAAGCGCTTTCGCGCAACGAACTCTGCTTTCTCGCCGCGCAAGGCTTGATGCCACTCGCGATTGAGCTCCCGCGCGCAATCGAGCTATTGCTTGCCAACTAGCCGGCGCTGCCAAGTTCAAGCCGAGGACGCCGGCCGAGCTGTCGGGAGAGAGGGGCGATAGGTGTGGCCCTGGTTGAGCGGGATTCTGGGCGCCCTCAGTCGGCGAATGAATGGGGCCCGGAACCGGTATCTCTCGCTGCCACCAAACATGTATATCAATGGCCTGGGAGGGGCGGAGCGGAAGGCAGTGAGCATGGACGTAGTCGCGCGCAACGAGACGAATTCAGCTGCCCGTTGCAGCGAGCGAGGGGGGCGGTTGCAAGACGGCCGTGCCATGCTGACCGATCCAATGACAGGCAATTCAGTTCCGGCGGCGATCGTTGGTTCGGCCGACACGATTATCGCCGACTCCGACCGAGCGTTTTGATCGCGAACATTGGCGACGAGATCGATCGGTTGCCACCATAGGCCGCGGCACGGACACTGGCGTTTGCCGAAGCATAGTGGCGATCGACACATCGAGACCGTGCCAGTGAACCTGTTGGACCGGCGGTTCGCGGCCGAGGGTCCGAACCAGAAGTGGATCGCCGACTTCACCGATCTCTAGAGGCCGCGGTTCCTGCGCACCTGGCGCGTCAGCTCGCCCTTGATCTCAGAGGCGATCTGGTCGCGGATCAGGGCTCCGAGCTGTATCTCGGCCTCGTCGCCAGTTAGGCCATCGGCTATGAGCCGTTGCTGCAGGCGGTTGGGGAATTCCTCCTCCATCGCCTTGAGAAGCCGTTCCTGCATCGCTGAGTGAGCCTCGGGTTCGATGCGGCTCAGCACCGTCTCCCAGGGTTGCCAGCGGGTTGCCAGATAGTCGTCGAACTGCGTTGCCTCCTCATGCCGCACCCGCGTCTCGGCCACAGCGAGGTCAGCGTCGGTGACATAGGACACGGCGAAGAAGCGCATGTCCGGGGCGAGGAGCTGCAACTCCAGCCGCCCGCGCAGTTTGACCTGATAGGCGAGATAGACCTCGATCTCGTCAACAAACCGAAGCGAGCTGACCTTCTCGCGGGCGATCCGGTCGAGTACGCCCAAGCGGAACAGGACACGAGCCTGCTCGAGGAGTTCGTCGAGCCGATCATCATACGCCCCGTCCTCGACATCGGCGCTTAGGCGCGCGCTCTGCATCTGGTTCCAGGCCAAAGTGATGCGATCCTCGCAGCTCGCGCTCGCCCCCAAGGCCTGTTGGAAGTACAGCTCGCGCAATCGTGGCCTCATTGCCACCTGCTGCAGATCCTCAGTCACCGCTTGCCGAAACGCGGCGTTGCCATAGTTCACGGTGCGTCTGAGCCGGTCGAGAAAGAGGGCATATTCCTGAGCCCCTTCTTCTTCGGCGAACCCCTGCCAGGTCATCATCACCTCCGGCTCGCCGCCAACCCAATCCGCCACGACTGCGTGCAACGGTGGCGGCTGACTTGGCCCGGCCTCTCCGCCGATCGAAAAGAAGACTCGGGGACCGACGTAGCCCGGCGCATTGATGACCGTTGCAAGGTTCGTCAGCACCCGCTCGGGCAGCGGGTTGTCGTCCAGGTCGACCCTGCACCAGGGGCGCAGCTGCGTCAGCAAAGTTTCCGGTAGGCTGGTCAGTTGGTTACCCCTCACGTCGAGCGATTCAAGCCCGGCCGGCAAGGTCTCAGGCAAGTGGGTCAGCCGGTTGTGCGCGGCTTCGAGCGTCCGGAGCCCGGCTGGAAGAGCCTCCGGCAGGCTGGTCAGCTGATTATTGCTGACCACGAGGTTTTGCAGCTCAGCCGAGAGTGTCTCAGGCAGACTGGTTAGCCGATTGTGACTGACGTGCAGCGTCCGGAGCGGGAGGGTGTCAGGCAGGCTGGTTAGCTGGTTGCGGCCGACGTTGAGCGTCTGGAGTCCGGCTGGGAGAGGCTCGGGCAGGTTGGTCAGCTGATTACGACTGGCATCCAGCCATACAAGCCCAGCCGGGAGAGTGTCGGGCAGATCAGTCAGTCGATTGTGGTGGACATAGAGCGCCCGCATAGCGGGTGGGAGGATTGCCGGCAGGCTGGTCAGCCGGTTGTTACCGACCACAAGACGCGAGAGCTGCGCCGGCAGAGTGTCGGGCAGACTGGTCAGATAGTTGACGCGCACATCGAGTTCCCGGAGCCCTGCCGGGAGCGCATCGGGCAGGCTGCTCAGCGCGTTGTGATTGGCAGAGAGGCTTCGGAGCGGAGCCGGGAGACAGGAGGGCGCGCCGACTATCTGATTGACGTTGCACCTGAGTGTCTGGAGCACTTCCGGAAGCGCGGCAGGCAAACTGGTCAGCCGATTGTTGCCGACATTGAGATCCTGGAGTTCCTCTGGGAGCGCGGTGGGCAAGGCCGTCAGGGACAGCCGTGACAGATTCAGCGGCCCATCCACATCGCCAGCCGCCCGCCAGGTCCTCGTTCGTCTTGCCGCCGCTTGCCGGTTCTCGGCTTCGTCCTGTCCGTCCGCGCCAGCCCAGGCGTCAAGGATTTCGTCCAGTGATGGTTCGCTGGCCGGCGAGGCATCGAAGCTCGCGCGCGCCCCGGTCAAGGCTTCGATCCTGTGCCGGTTGAGAGCTTGCCGGCGTCTCGTTCGGAAGCGTCGGACCTAATGCCAGCGAACCGCTGGGCTCGTGCTGTGTTCATCAACCATCTCTCTGCGAGAGCCAATATCAGAAGAATGCGCCGGGACGACGACTGTCAAACCCGGTAATGCGCGTTGACGAATGATGAAGGATTCAAGATCAAGGCTCCGGCTGCTATCATGTGGCTACCGAACATGCTGCCTCATTCGCCCTCAGAAGAACAGGGTCGTGTCCCCTGCGATGCGTGTAGCTCGGTACAGCAAAGCTATCCGCACGCGCGCCCTCAAATAGCGCCGTAGCGGGCGGACGGCTTTGCGGTGGTCATCGGCAATTCGCCGGTAGGGCGGGCTGCTGGCACCAACCCGATTCGAGGAACCGCCGATGACAAGATGATGAAACCTTCGCGCTCGTGGAGAAGGCGCCAGACGCCAACCTGCCGCGCGAGATGATTGGCTTTGCCGCCGAAACGACCGAGATCTCCGGCACCTTGTGAATAAAGAGCTTTGAGCCGAAGCTGCCGCCAGCGATTGTCGGAATGATGTTGAGCTGGTGGACTGGCACGCCCAGCGTGACAGCCAGAAGCCATCCAACGTAGTTGGACATCGAACTGTTCACGTGAGTGGTAAACTTACCTGTGGCGCTATCGTACTCGCTGACCGCGCCGCAGTTCTCCAACGCCCGGGCACCTGACCGGGGCCAGCGGAGCGATCGTTTGACAACACGCTTTGCGCGCGCCAAGTCGGCCTGCCACATCTCCGAAAGAGCGGCCCCGACACACCCTCCTTGTTCAGCTCAAAAGCGATGGCGCGGGACGACTTTCCCATCAACGAAGATGCGGCGGAAAACGGCAGGCCTCGGTCTTATTGATCGTTCGATCGCCGCGGATCGGCTCGCCATTCGCTGCAAACTGTTTGACCACATCGTAGCCGAAGCACAATCCACCGCCGGACTTGCCGTCCTCGACGCGGCCGAGCAGCCCACGGCGCGTCTTGTTGGCCAGCTCTTTCAGGAAGAGGGCGCTCATCGTGCCCCTTGAGACTGACGTGCAGAGGCGGCACGTCGCCTTCGGACAGCGTGACGATATGCACCCCACCGACAGCCATGCGGTTGAACAGTCCGGCGATGTCTTCCTGATCGCGTGAGAGGCGATCCATCGCTTCGGCCAGCACAATAAGGAACTTGCCGCGAATCGCGTCGTCGATCAGCTCTTGAATGCCGGGGCGCAGCAACGACACGCCGGAGATCGCGCGATCGGTATAGCCGTCGACGACTCCAACCCTGCTTTTCGGCGTCAAGGCAGCAGACCCGCAACTGATCCTCAACCGAGGCGTCTCGCTGGTTATCCGGCGAGTAGCAGGCGTAGAGCGCGACCCTCATGAGGCGACCTCCTTACTCCGGGAGGCGGTCTCGCGTCCGGTTGTCTGTTTCGGCTTGAACAAAGTCACGTGCGGCCTGTCGCGCCAGCAGCCGGACCAGATTGACGAGGCGTGGATCGGGCTTTGACGCCGCAGGCACGGCCGGTTGGTGGGCCACGTCGGCAACCACATCGAAGCTTTTCGGCTGTTGTACGTCTCGGTCGCGCCACGATCGCGTCCTCGTCCTCGTGCGGAATACCCCGCTTGGACACAATGATGCCAAGAGATGGCACTTTAGCAAAAGCGAGATCGCGCGCGTGATGTGTGTCGGAGTTCCGACATGTGGCAGCATCATTGCTATATCTGCAACAACGCCGATCGCGTCTTTTAAGTCATTGACACGGATCAGAAATAGCAGCGCCGGCCGCGATGGCACACGGGTTGCTAACTGCTCTCCTTGTGGCTCGCTCGGGGCTGGTCCTGAGAAGCCTATTCGCCGTCCAGGGAGAACTGAATATGAACGCGGTCGCGGGGCGCGGAAGACGTACCGGAGTTGCGGAGTATATCGGCGAGATCGCCGAGCATAAGGGTCGCCGCACCTCGCCCGGCGGCCCCAAGACGAACTGCGGATCACAGGCCGGCCAGGGCGATCTGCCGAAGACAATCTGGAAAAAGGTGAAGAACCATCCCTGCTACAGCGAAGAGGCGCATCATCACTACGCCCGCATGCATGTCGCGGTGGCACCGGCCTGCAACGTCCAGTGCAATTACTGCAACCGCAAATACGACTGTGCCAATGAATCGCGTCCGGGCGTGGTGAGCGAGAAGCTCACTCCTGAACAGGCGGTGAGGAAAGTGCTTGCGGTCGCGACCAGCATTCCGCAGCTGACCGTGCTCGGAATCGCCGGCCCCGGCGATCCCTTGGCCAATCCGGAAAAGACCTTCAAGACGTTCGAGCTGGTCGCCAAGGCGGCGCCCGACATCAAGCTCTGTCTATCGACCAACGGACTGGCACTCCCAGACTACGTCGATAGCATCGCTCGCGCCAAGGTCGACCACGTCACCATCACCATCAACACGATCGACCCCGAAATCGGCGCCAAGATCTATCCGTGGATCTTCTTCAACCACAAGCGCTACACCGGCATCGAAGCCGCGAAGATACTCACTGATCGCCAGTTGCAAGGTCTTCAGATGCTCACGGAGCGGGGCATCCTGTGCAAGGTCAATTCGGTGATGATCCCTGAAATCAACGACCAGCACCTGGTCGAGGTCAACAAAGTTGTGAAGTCACGGGGTGCCTTCCTGCACAACATCATGCCGCTGATCTCCGCATCCGAGCATGGCACCGTATTCGGCCTCAACGGTCAGCGGGGCCCGACGGCGCAGGAATTGAAGGCGCTGCAAGATGCTTGCGAAGGTGAGACGAACGTGATGCGGCATTGCCGCCAGTGTCGTGCCGACGCGGTCGGTCTGCTCGGAGAGGATCGCAGCGCGGAGTTCAGCAGCGAGGGGATCATGGCCATGGACGTCAATTATGACGCTGAAATGCGTCGAGCCTATCAAGCCAAGGTTGAGGATGAGCGCGCGGCTAAGGTCGCGGCCAAGCGGGAGGAGCTTGCGGAACTCGCCGGCCGGAAGAGCGAGATCACGCTTCTGGTCGCTGTCGCAACCAAAGGCTCGGGCCTGATCAATGAGCACTTTGGGCATGCCAAGGAGTTCCAAGTGTACGAACTCTCGACATCCGGCGCCAAATTCGTCGGCCACCGCAGAGCCGATGTCTACTGCCAGGGCGGACACGGCGAGGAGGACAGGCTTTCAAACATCATCGGCGCAATCAAGGACTGCCATGCTGTGTTCGTAGCCAAGATCGGCGATTGCCCGAAAAGCAATCTGATCAAGGCCGGCATCGAGCCGGTCGATCAATACGCGCATGAGTTCATCGAGAAGTCGGCGATCGCCTGGTTCCGCTGCTATCTCGACAAGCTGCAAAGCGGTGAGATCCTGCACGTCAAACGCGATGACGCGGCAATCCGCCAGAAAGCACTGACCTCGGCGGCGTGAGGAGATAGCGAATGCCGTTCAAGATCATCGCTTCGCAATGTACCGGCTGCTCAGCCTGCGAGCCGTTATGCCCGAACGTTGCAATCTCCGAGAAGGCGGGAACTTTCATGATCGATCCGAAGAAATGTACCGAATGCGTCGGCTATTTCGACGAGCCGCAATGTGTTGCGGTTTGTCCGGTCGACGACACCTGCGTCGTCGACACCTCATGGCCGCGCCGCCAGGCGTCGGCCTAAATCGGAGAGGCCCATGAACGTCACGCTTCGATCGGGCGCTGAAAAGCTTGCAAGTTTGCTGCTGCGCCTTGCTGGCACCCAGATTCCGAATTTCGTTCGCCGTCATAGAAGGCGCTCGCTTGCGATTGTTCGCCGATATCGGCGTCGCGCCAGCACCCACGGCTCGGCGAGCAAGTCGCCGAGCGCAATGGCCGAACATTGCTTCTCAATGCCGAACGCTGCTTGCTGCGCGGCTGTGTCCCCATGGATTTGGCCGACGCTGCTCCCCGTCATCGACCTGTCTTTCGCCGAGCCGGGCGTTCCGTCCGGCCATCGCACAGGCCGCCCATTAGAAGAGGAAAGCTACCGATGAATCTGGTGCAGCGGGCAATTCGCTTAGCTTGCGCGCGCGTGGCAGCTCGTCCTTAAAAGTCCGCAAGGGATGGGTGCATGAACAACATCGTCCGCGACAGTGACGTGGTCGAGCTAAGCGGGCCTCCTTGCTTCAGCTTTGGTGAAAAGGTGCGCGCCAACCGCTCAATCCGCAATGACGGTACCTATCCCGGCAAGGAGATCGGCGAGGTTCTGGTCAAAAAAGGCGAGGTTGGTCACGTCGTCTCCATCGGCACGTTCCTGCAGCAATTCTATATCTACGGCGTCGCATTCCTTGAAAGCGGCTACCGCGTTGGCATGAAGCGAAAGGAACTCGATGCGCTTGGTCCGGGCGAAGAGGTTGATGATCCGCCATTGCCGGAGGAAGAGGCCTTGTCATGATTGAGTCGGCCGTTCCGAAATATCGATCAGGCCAGCGCGTCAAAACCGCGATCGACGTCATTAATGACGAATCTTTTCCCGATGCGCCGCCAGATGGGGTCTTGATCGGCGCCGGACGGGTCGGCGAGATCATCCGGGTCCGCATGCATACGGAAGCGAACGTGCCGATCTATCTCGTGGATTTCGGTGAGCACCTGATCATCGGCTGTTTTGAGGACGAAATCAAAGCGATCTGAAGGGAGGCGTTGGCGATGAATGCCGCGGTGATGAGAAAGGTAGTCGGGCTGATCCCTCACCCGAACGAGGTCGATCGCAAGCGGATCGAGCGCGCCTTGAACTCGCGCAAGCGCTATCGCTTTGTCTCGCCGCATGTGACGCCAGTAAGAGGGGGCTATCTCATCGAGAGTCCCTGCTGCTCGGGCAATATCGATAGGGACGGCGGCCTGATCGATGTCGCGCTGATCCTTTATGATGTCGCGAGTGGGGCCTGGAAGACGTTCTTCAAGAATCACGCGCGAGGAATCTGGGAATTCTACAGCATTTACCATCGGCTGGCCTCAGCACTCGACGAATTGAACGCGGATCCAGAGCGGCTGTTCTGGCAATGATGTCCGTTCTGGACCAGTCATACAGGAGCCATAATGGCGCTCGGCCCCGACGACCTGATCGAAATCGAACGGCTAATTGCGTCAGCTGATGCCGATACAGGCCCGGTTGTCGAACTGCGGCGCCGCTTTCCGCAGCTCGCCTGCGTACGCTGTGATGCGTCTGACGTCACGGAGCAGCCCTTCCGGCGCTTTCAGCGTTTTGACCTGCATCTGGTCGATGGATCCGACCACTGCATGCAGATTACGGCCGACCCGACGCGGGCGATCGGCATCGTGCTGGCTAAAAGGAATGCCGGGCGGTGACGGGCCTTGGACTAGCCACGGGTCATGACGTCGTCACGGGTGCGGTGGAGGAGGATGGATCCTTCATTCCGCTCTCCGACCCCGATATCACCTTCGCGGAACTCTCTGCCGTGGAAGCGCTGCTGTGTTCGCCGCGAATTTCCAATGGGCCGGTTACCGAGGCATTCGAGCAGGCTTTCGCCACCTATCTTGGCCGCAAATATGCCGTCGCCGTCCCGAGCGGCACGCTCGGGCTTCTGCTTGCCTTGAAGGCTCTGGGCATCGGGCCCGGACAGGAGGTGATCGCCTCGCCCTATTCGTTGCGTGAGACAGTCCATGCCATCCGTCTTGCGGGTGCACGAACGGTATTTGCCGACGTCGATTATTGGTCGGGCGCGTTGGCTCCGGCGAAGGTGGAAGAGCGTATCACCCCCAGCACAGGGGCGATAATTGCCGGCAATCCTAACGGCCATCCGGCGCCATGGTCGGAACTGCGCGCGATCGCGCAGCGCCATCGACTGCCGCTTTTGGAGGACTCCAGCGAGGCGATCGGATCGAGATACAAGGGCGAACTCGTCGGCCGCTTTGGCGATATCGCGGTGTTCGACTTTGCCCAGCCGCTGGCCTTAAGCTGTGGTGAAGGCGGAATGGTGGTGAGCGACGATATCGAGGTGGCCGTTGGCTTGCGTCGCCATCGCGCGCACCGGCTGGATGAGCGCTCCTCCGTTGTCGTCGGCAGCGCGGCACCTTACCAAGCCGGAATGAGCGATCTGACTGCAGCGTTGGGGCTCGCGCAGCTAAAGCGCCTCGATGACATCCTGGAGCGACGCCGGCTGATCGAGCAGCTGTACACTGCGCACATGCAATCATTTGAGGGCATCAAGCCGCCCTATATCGGCCCCGATGTGACCGAGGTGAACTGGTTCCTCTATCTCGTCCATCTCGGGACCCGCTTCACGAGATCGAGCCGCGACGCCATTGTCGATGATCTGCGCGTCGAGCAGGTCGAAGCCGCCGCTTATTGCCATCCATTGCATTTGCAGCGCCAGTATTTTGATCTCGGCTATCGGCGTGCCGATTTCCTGGTCACGGAGAAGATCGCCGATCGCGCCGTGGCGTTGCCGTTTCACGCCCATCTCACGAGTAACCAGATCGAGTTCATCGTGGAGACGATAAAGGATGCCTCGATCAACGTCGGCGCTGGTGCCGCGATCTATTGAACCGCTCATCGTCCCATACACGCAAAGGAAGATTGAATGGCCGTAGTGACGGTTTGCTGTTGCGCGAGAGTGCTCGGTGCCGAGCACGTGACGATCGAGCTCCTCGGCCTCGGCGCAGGTCTGAAACTCAAAAAAGGAAACTGAATGGATTCGCAGCAGGTCATCATCCACGTCCGCTTCGCTCCGAACGGGACCGTGGTCCAGATCAGCGGGCGGCCGGCGAAGCTCACGCCGCACCAGTGGTTTGATGTCCTCAATGCGCGTGCCGGCCATGCCTATCGTCCGCTGGCCGGCGGCCGTGGCGTATTTCGGCTGACCCGGGCAGCGGTCGATGCCTTCAGGCAGGAAGCGGTGACGGCGAGATAGCCAAGGGATGCGGCGCCGGGCCCGGCTCCCGGCACTGGGGTGTGATGACCTTTCCTCGAGGCGTCACCTCGCTCGACCTCTTGCCTTGGCGCGCCGGTCTTTACATTTGCGGGGCGTGCTCGTTCATCAGAACTTATATGTGACGCCGCCGCTGACCAGCCATGGGTCGATATTAGCGCGCCCGGTGACGGGGATCGCGCCGTTTACGGTCGCCGAATAATCCGGCCGCAGCCACAGCTTCTTCACGTCAAAGTTGAGGCCCCAATGACGATCGAACATGTAGTCGAAGCCGAATTGGATAGCGGGGCTAACTGTGTTGTTGACGTGCAAATCTGTCACCACCAGGCCTGCGAACGGCGTCTTTGCTGCGGATTGGTGGAGGAACGCGGTGTAGTTGATGCCGGCGCCGATATACGGCTTGAACGGACCGAATTGAGTGAAGTGATATTGCAGGGTCAGCGTCGGCGGCAACAGCGAGGTTTTGCCGATATCAAGCCCGCTCAGCATCCCAGTTCCGCTGATCTGATGCCTGGTCACGGCGAGAATGAGTTCAGCGGAGACGTTGGGGGTGAAGAAATAGGTGATGTCGAGCTCCGGTACGACCCGATCGCTGATCGAGAGGCCGGAATTCGGTGACGACAGAGGCGGGACGGCGCCGACATTGACCGAGCTGCCTTCGGAATCCGGCAGCACGCCGAGCACGCGCAGGCGGATCATGAGGGGATTGAAGGGTTCGACCAGTGGAGGTCTAGCGTAGACCCGCGCCGGTGCGAGATCCACAGCGTGTAGCGGCATGGCGGCTCCGTCGACCGCTGCCGCAAGCAGGAGCAGGGACGCCTTCGTCAGAATTGTTCTTGCTCTCATCAAAGTCTCCATTCTCAAGTTCGCGCGGATAGTCACGCGAGCTCTCTCTCACATGATTGGGATGGCGAGGGATTTGATGCGGATCAAATCGCGTTGGTCATGGACGCAATTAAGTCGCTAAGTCACATCGGTAATGCGCGG
Organism: Bradyrhizobium sp. INPA03-11B; assembly: GCF_040446015.1. NCBI lineage: Bacteria > Pseudomonadati > Pseudomonadota > Alphaproteobacteria > Hyphomicrobiales > Nitrobacteraceae > Bradyrhizobium > Bradyrhizobium sp. INPA03-11B. Next base: position 19,937 of record NZ_JASGSR010000068.1, on the reverse strand, counting down.
TTGAAGTTTCTCAGGCTTGCATTGCGCCTGTCATGTCCTGCCGCATGCGCGGAAAGTTCGTTTTTGCGCGACGCACAGATCCGCCCCGAGCGGTCTCTACCGACCTGCAGCGGTTGATAGAGATACCTCTCACCTTCCAATCTTCTCAGCGAGCGTTGCGCGTCGCGCGCGTCCGCAAAGAACGAGGAGAGGGAGCGTCGGTCTTGTCTCTCGGCGTAGCCGGAGTTTGTGCAATCGTCTCACTTGGGCGGACAGTCCATGAGCGTTCCCTCGCGCGAGCATCCTTCGAGATCATCTTGCGCGGTCCGTCCACGCAGCGACAGCACGGGCTCACGATCAAATCCCGCGCATTTTGCGCCGTCGGCGTCGATCAGGGGGCGTCGGATCAAAAGTGGATCGCCGAGCATCAGCGCAAGTGCGCTCGCCGCATCGATCGTGTCGGGATTGACTTCGCCTGATTTGATGCGCGGCGCGGCACGGTTGAACCAGGATGCGACCGGCGTATGTCCGAAGAACGAGCGCAGTTCCTCCGTGCGCCACGGCTCTTTCAAGATGTCCTTGGCAATCACGTGGTGGCCCGCTGCCGTCAGCGAGCGGATTTGTCGGGCGTTAGTGGCGCAGCCGCCCTTTTGATAGAAGATGATCGTTGCCATGGCGCACCTATTCGAGCGCGCCAGGCTGAGCGATCGGTGCGACGCCGTCGTATTCGAGAACGGCATCGACCTTGTTGCGGACTGCTGCCAAGATCGGTGGCTTGCCGTGCACGCCGGGCGCGCCGTCCGTGATGCCGCCGACCGTGGTGGCCTCGTCTGATGCGTCGCAGACGATCGGGATTCGAACGCCAGGACATTGGGCCGCCATTTCGCCGGTCGGCGCCGGCTCCTTTTGCTCCAAAAGACAGCCGCCGAGCAGCACCACATCCGGTTCCGGCCAATTCACGCCCCTGGCCAGCGCGTTTTCCGGCGTTGCAAGCTGGTGCGTCTCGATCTCATCATGCGACATGCATCGCAGGGCCGCGCGGGCGATCTTGTGATCATCGATCACGTACATCGGCCGCTCGCCCATCCCCTTTGATGTTTCGCTCCCGACCTGCATTCGCGTTCCTCCGCCAACGATCCACCGCAAAGACCGATTGGCAATTCCCGTTCCACGCTTGAATGCATCGAAATAGCCCGCGGCGAGCCGGCCTTGACCCGTTTGATGCTTGCGATGCTTGTTCGATTTCCGACAGGCGTGCTTGAGTCCTGTCGGTTAAAAACAGCAGGGATCTTCCGCCGGACCGTAGGGATCTTCCGCGGGTGCGTGAGTTTGCAAAACGTATTCAGACGCTTAACGAGCGCGGATAGGCGTTGGCACGGCCGTTGCTATAGGGATGACGCAACACTGAGTGAGGGCTGAGTGCACGCAGACGCACAAGACGAGCGATGCGCTCCTTCCCTTGAACCCGTGGGCCCCGTTTCTGAGAAAGAAACAAGCTCGCGCGTAGAGCAGCGCGCAATGTTTGGCAAATCGGTTGATGGAGAGCAACATGTCTTCACTGAGGCAAATCGCATTCTACGGCAAGGGCGGCATCGGCAAATCGACCACCTCGCAGAACACGCTGGCAGCGCTCGCGGAGATGGGTCAAAAGATCCTGATTGTGGGCTGTGATCCAAAGGCGGACTCGACCCGCCTGATCCTCCATGCCAAGGCGCAGGACACGATCTTGAGTCTGGCAGCGAACGCCGGCAGTGTCGAGGACCTCGAACTCGAGGACGTGATGAAGATCGGCTACAAGGACATCCGCTGCGTGGAGTCGGGCGGGCCCGAGCCGGGTGTCGGCTGTGCGGGGCGCGGCGTCATCACCTCGATCAATTTCCTGGAGGAGAACGGCGCTTACGAGGGCATTGACTATGTCTCTTATGACGTGCTCGGCGACGTTGTCTGCGGCGGCTTTGCGATGCCAATCCGCGAGAACAAGGCGCAGGAGATCTATATCGTGATGTCCGGTGAGATGATGGCGATGTACGCCGCCAACAACATCTCCAAGGGCATTCTGAAATATGCCAACTCTGGCGGTGTGCGGCTGGGCGGCCTGGTCTGCAACGAGCGGCAGACCGATAAGGAGCTGGAACTGGCGGATGCGCTGGCCAAGAAGCTCGGAACCACGCTGATCTATTTCGTGCCGCGCGACAACATCGTCCAGCATGCGGAATTGCGCCGGATGACGGTGCTGGAGTATGCGCCGGACTCTCAGCAGGCCGATCACTATCGCAATCTCGCGACCAAGGTCCACAACAATGGCGGCAAGGGCGTCATCCCGACGCCAATCTCCATGGACGAGCTCGAGGACATGCTGATGGAGCACGGCATTATGAAGGCGGTTGACGAGTCCATTGTCGGCAAGAGCGCCGCCGAACTCGCTGCCTCGTAAAGGTGGCGACTCGTGGCCTCGTAAGGGCGCGCGAGCGGGTGCCGGTCTCCCCAATTTCCCCCATCCCCGGGAGACCGGCATTCCGGCGAGAGCGCCTCACCTGGGTGGGATGCGCCGGCAGATACTTGGACCCGCGATGGAAAGGCCGGCATGTTTGAAGCGAAGTTGCCTCCGCTGTTGATTAGTGGTGCACCCGCCGCGAGCGAAGACGTGCATAAAGGTATTGCAACCTACCGCCTGCTCACTGGAGTTCCCCCCGCAGACGCCGAGATAGCCGCCGACAGCGATTTCGATCGTCACGTGCTGGCGTCTATCCTGGCGGCTGCCACGATGGATGGTGGTCCACTTCCCGAAAAAGCCGGCCTGGCAGGCCATGAACTGGCGGCGTTGCTGGAACAGTACTTTCCGTCGATTGAGATCAAAATCGAACAGTCGCCCGCGCGTTTTGAGTGCAATGTGACCGACGAGGTCGCAATGGTGCGTGATCTCTTGCTCGCGCGACGGTCGACGGAAGGGGATATTGGCCGCTGGCTGGCTGCAATGATCGCGCGACGCGCCATCGAGCCGGATCACTTATGGGAAGACCTCGGATTGCGCAACCGTGGCGAACTCTCTCGGCTTCTAAGCCGCCATTTCGCGCCGCTCGCGGCGTGCAATATCAACAATATGCGATGGAAGCGGTTCTTTTATCGCACGCTATGCGAGGACGAGGGCCTCGTGATGTGTACGACGCCGGTGTGCACGCAATGTAACGACTTCAACGTCTGCTTTGGCGATGAAAGCGGCGAAAGCCGGATGGCTGAGCGCCGGCGCGACGTTCTGTTGCAGGCGGCGAGCCCGATCGTCGCCGGCGACTGGCCCATCTGACGCGGGGGTAGAGATCGTCTGTTGGCCAGCTTTCCAGTCGATGACTGCCCAGGCTTCGCGACCAGCGGGCGACCCGTGTGGCAAGCCCGGGTCGAATCCCAGCCCAGCGAGCTCCAAGTCAATTTGACGCGCTTGTTCTGCAACACTGTCGCGTTTGCGACAATCCAATCCCGACAAAAACCACATATCGGTCAATCGGTTGATGTGGTCGCCGGCGTGGCATGCCGGTTGCTGAAGCACATTCCGTGGTCAGACATAGCAAGGAGTTTCTCGTGATCGCTGCCGCAACTGTTGCCAAACCGTCGTGGTCCGAGATGGCACCGGCCAAGCCGACCGTGCTCAACGATACGACATTGCGCGATGGCGAGCAGGCGCCTGGCGTTGCTTTCACCGCCGAAGAAAAGCTGGCGATCGCGCGGGCGCTGGCGCGGGCCGGGGTCACCGAAGTCGAGGCCGGGACGCCCGCCATGGGCAGTGAGGAGATCGCTGCGATCCGCGCCATTGTCGAAGCCGGTCTCCCGCTCACCACCATTGGCTGGTGTCGGATGCGAGAGGCCGATGTCGATGCGGCGATCGCGGCGAAGGTATCCATGGTCAATATGTCGATCCCGGCCTCCGACGTGCAGATCGCGGCCAAGATTGGCGGAAATCGCGAATTGGCGCTGGAGCAGATGAAGCGAGTGGTTGGCTACGCCTGTGAGCGAGGGCTCAAGGTCGCTGTCGGCGGCGAGGACTCGTCCCGTGCCGATGTCGAGTTTCTCATCACCCTGGTCGCAACTGCAAAGGCGGCAGGTGCGCGGCGCTTTCGCATTGCCGATACGCTCAGCGTGCTTGATCCAGATTCAACTTGCGCGCTGGTCGGACATTTGCGGGCGGCCACCGATCTCGAGCTCGAGTTTCACGGCCACGACGATCTCGGGCTTGCGACCGCCAACACGCTTGCCGCCATCAAAGCCGGTGCGAGCCATGCCTCGGTGACGGTCATTGGGCTTGGCGAGCGCGCGGGCAACGCGCCGCTGGAGGAGGTCGCAGTCGCGCTCAAACAGCTCTACGGACGACAGACCAGCATCATACTGCCGGAGCTCGAGAACGTCGCTGCGGTGGTCGCGGCCGCGGCAGCACGTGCGATTCCTCTGAACAAGGCGATCGTAGGTGAGCATGTGTTCACCCACGAATCCGGCATTCATGTCGACGGTCTGTTGAAGGATCAACGCACTTATCAGGGGCTTGATCCCCATTTGCTAGGTCGCTCCAACCGTTTTGTGATCGGCAAACATTCTGGACTTTCGGCGATCACAACGCTGCTCGACGAATTGCAGCTTGCCGCCAGCGGCGATGAGGCAAGACAGATTCTGTCGCGGGTGCGGAAATATGCCGTTGAGAACAAGCTGCCGGTTGAGCGCGAGACATTGGTTGCGATTTGGCGCGACATCTGTGAACGCTCGTTGAGCCATCGCGCGTGATGCCATGTCCAGCATTCTCGCGCCGGCCATTGCCGGCGTCCAGGTGGCCGACCTCGCGCGGCGCCTCGAGGAGGCGATGCAGTGCTACTCGACCGCCTCGCGTTTCTGAAGCCTTGGCTGGGCGATACGTTGGGGCTCTGCAAGGCAAAGGTGCGGCAGGATTGTGCGGCTGTGCCGGATCCCGACCACACGCCGGCGGCTTAACCGAAGGGAGAGTTTTCGATGAATGACACGCGGGCGACAGTCGGCATCATGGAGCGGCTCAACGCGGCCGCCTCAGCAGAGGAGTTTTTTGCGCTCCTTGGCGTCGGCTACGAGCCCAAGATCCTCAACGTCGCACGCCTGCATATCCTGGGGCGCATGGGGCAATATCTCGCCAAGGAACAATTCGTCGGCGTCCCGGAACCAGAGGTCACGGCGCGGTGCAAGGCAATGCTGCAGCAGGCCTATGCCGATTTCGTGGTGTCGTCACCAATCGACCAGCGAGTATTCAAGGTTTTGAAGGATGCGGTCGCAGAGCCCAAGAACGCAGAGCCAAAGAAGTCCGCCGCCTTCGTGCCATTGAGTGTCCTGAAGTAGCCGCGCCGTCACCTCGGTGCGGATTGTTCCCGCGCCACGCTGTTGTTACGGCCCAGTTGTACGGTCTTCGTCTTCATCAGGCGGCGTTGTTGGATTCGCGACCATGTCAGGAGTTGTCGTGCCGGTGATGTTGAAGGTTATCTCCATCAAATCATCTCAAGCCATTGCTTTGACGTCCGATTTTCGCTGGTGCCACGATTGGTACGACACTTGCTGTTCTGCTGCCAAGTCTGTCGTTGACGACGGCTCTGTCGACCTTTTGTTCCAGATGAGATTTGGAGGAAGACCAATGACGTTGCCTTTGCTGCTCTGTGCCCGTGCCGCGATCATCTCATGGATCGCGCTCGCGCTAGCTCCGTTCGAAATTGCCTTCGACGCAATCGAGGTCAGGGATTGACCGGGAGGTGGCGATCCATCGGTAACTCAAGCATCCACGCGACCGTCTGGAGAAGGCATGCATACGGCCGTCTGCATCAAGCAGGTCACGGATTTTTCGCTGATCTTCCAACACCCCATGACCGGCAGCATCATGTGTCAGGAGGACAGACCATCATGGTGGTGTGCGATTTCTTTGCATTGGAAGACGCGCACGAACTACATGGCGGGTTCGGCGGCAAGATTACCGCGCTCGCCACAGTCAGCGCGTAGCGTCACGTCGAAGGCGGCGCGCGAGTGTTGCGCACAAATCGGCGCTGCCTGGTCAACCATTCTGGAAGCGATGAGCCGGACTAACCGCGGCGGCACGGCCGACGCCGTGCGGCTGGCGCGGGCGCCGGCCGCGACATGGGGCGCGGAGGAGGCCGGAGCCAAGGACATCTACAAACATGACCTGTCGAAACGTGACCTGTGCGGCAACCGGCCATGGCCGAGCGCTGCTTTTTGCGGAGGGGCCGCACCGGGAAGGCGGAGCCGGTGGCGGCAGCCGAGAAGTCGGTCCGGCGCTGATCAATCCATCTTCAAGGGGCAACCGAAGCTAGAGCGCGTTCCTGTGGCGCAAGCGCGCTGGTTCTGAGGGAATTCAAAGGTATGAGCAACGTCACCAAAGCTGCCGTGCCGGCCGTGGGCGGCCGTGCCGCAGCCAAAAGAGAATTGCCGGAGCACTTTAAGGCCTATAAGCACGTCTGGGTCTTCGTCGAGCAGGAGCGCGGCCAGGTGCACCCCGTTTCCTGGGAGCTCATGGGAGCGGGCCGCAGGCTTGCCGACAAGCTGAAGGTTGATCTCGCCGCAATCGTAATCGGTCCGGAGGGGGAGGCGACGCGCAATGCCGCGCTCGAATCGTTCTGCTATGGCGCCGATCTGAGCTATCTCGTGCCCGACAACATTCTGTCGGAGTATCGCAATGAATCCTATACCAAGGCGCTGACAGAACTTGTCAACGCCTACAAGCCCGAAATCCTGCTGCTCGGCGCCACCACGCTCGGTCGCGATTTGGCGGGATCTGTCGCGACGACACTTCTGACAGGGCTGACCGCCGACTGCACCGAGCTCGACGTCGACGCTGACGGTTCGCTTGCGGCCACACGTCCGACCTTTGGCGGCTCGCTGCTCTGCACGATCTACACCTTGAATTACAGGCCGCAGATGGCAACCGTCCGCCCGCGCGTCATGCCGATGCCCGAACGTGTCGAGCGCGATGCGGCCCGCATCATTATCCACCCGCTTGGTCTCGTTGAAGACGACATCGTTACCAAGGTGCTGTCGTTCATTCCGGACCGCGATTCCGAAACGTCCAATCTTGCCTATGCCGATGTCGTGGTCGCCGGCGGCCTAGGGCTGGGATCGCAGGACAACTTCCACCTGGTGCGCCAGCTCGCAACGGTCCTCGGCGCCGAGTATGGTTGCTCACGTCCTCTGGTGCAAAAGGGCTGGGTCTCGACTGACCGGCAGATTGGCCAGACCGGCAAGACCATTCGGCCGAAGCTCTATATCGCTGCCGGCATATCCGGCGCGATCCAGCACCGGGTTGGCGTCGAGGGCGCCGATCTGATCGTCGCAATCAATACCGACAAGAATGCGCCGATATTCGATTTCGCCCATATCGCCATCGTCAACGACGCCCTGCAGTTGTTGCCGGCGCTGACGGCCGCATTTCGAGCGCGGCTTTTGCCGCATTCGCGCGCCCGGATCGCGAGTTAGGAGATTGTCATGATCGAGGAGAGATTCGACGCAATCGTGGTCGGCGCCGGGATGGCAGGCAACGCGTCGGCACTGACCATGGCCAAGCGCGGCATGAAGGTCCTGCAGCTCGAGCGCGGCGAATATGCCGGATCGAAGAATGTGCAGGGTGCAATCCTCTATGCCGACATGATGGAAAAGCTGATCCCGGACTTCCGTGAGGAGGCGCCGCTCGAGCGTCATCTGGTCGAGCAGCGGTTCTGGATGATGGATGATCGCTCCCACCTTGGCATGCAGTATCGCTCCGAGGACTTCAATGAGGAGCGGCCAAACCGCTATACCATCATTCGCGCGCAGTTCGATAAATGGTTCTCGTCAAAAGTGCGGGAGGCTGGCGCGACCGTATTATGCGAGACGACAGTCACGGAGCTCGCACGAGACGATCATGGAAGGGTGATTGGCGTTCGTACAGATCGCCGCGACGGCGAGATACACGCCGACGTCGTGGTGCTGGCCGAAGGGGTTAATGGCCTGCTTGGGACGCGTGCGGGCCTGCGCGCGCGGCCTGAGCCCGACAAGGTGGCATTGGCGGTGAAGGAAATGCACTTCTTGCCGCGCGAGACGATCGAGGCTCGCTTCAATCTCGAGGGCGACGAAGGGCTCGTGATTGAGGCCGCGGGCACCATTTCCCGCGGCATGACCGGAATGGGTTTCATCTATGCCAACAAGGAGTGCATTTCGCTCGGCATCGGTTGCCTTGTCGCCGATTTCCAGCGCACCGGTGAGACGCCCTACGGGTTGCTAGATCACTTCAAGAGGCATCCGTCCGTGGCGCCGCTGATCGCAGGCTCCGAGGTCAAGGAATATTCCGCACATCTCATTCCCGAGGGCGGCTACAAGGCGATCCCGCAGCTCTATGGAGAGGGCTGGGTGGTGGCAGGCGACGCGGCGCAGCTCAACAACGCCGTCCATCGCGAAGGTTCCAATCTTGCGATGACCTCAGGCCGCATCGCCGCCGAGGCAATCTTCCAGGTGAAATCGCGCGGCGATCGCATGACCGCAAAAAATCTGTCGCTCTACAAGAAGATGCTCGACGATTCCTTCGTCATCAAGGATCTGAAGAAATACAAGGATTTGCCGACGCTGATGCACACCAATTCGCAAAACTTCTTCCTCACCTACCCGCAACTCCTCTCAAGGGCGATGCAGAACTTTGTGCGTGTCGATGGTACGCCGAAGGCCGAGAAGGAGAAGATGACACTGAAATCTTTTGTCAAGGCGCGGTCGTGGACAGGTCTGTTCGGCGATGCATTCCGCTTCGCTCGCGCCTGGCGCTGACCAAAGTCGGGCCGAACAAACAAAGTCGAGCCGAACAAAGGAGGCTAACCATGAATGCCGAGCCCTCAGTGCGCGTCGAGGACAAACTGTACTACAACCGCTACCTTGTCGACGTCGGCCGGCCCCACGTCAAGGTCCGCGCGCACACGACGCCTTCGCCGCAGCTCCTTGCACTTTTGAAAGCCTGCCCCGCGCGCTGCTATGAGCTCAACGACAAGGGGCAGGTCGAGGTCACCGTCGACGGCTGCATCGAGTGTGGCACCTGCCGCGTCATCGGCGAGCCGACCGGCGACATCGAATGGAGTTATCCGCGCGGTGGATATGGCGTGTTATTCAAGTTTGGATGAGGGGATGAAAGATCGCGGTGTGACGCCATTGAGCGAGACGATCCCGCCACGGCTTCAATTCGCCTCTCACTGGCTTGAGCCACTACCGGGCATAGGTTCTCCAGGCCGAAATCCGGCGAGCTCAGGCACAGCGAAGGCGTGGCAGCGCCACTTCTCAACTCGAGCTCGCGCGCCCATCTGTTCGAAATTACCGGCCACAAATGCGCTGGGACAGACCGAGGCGTTCCGGAGATCATATGAAATTGGCTTATATCAAGCAGCATCAAACGAGCAGGCTTCCTTGGTCAGTGTCCGGAAGGCAATAAAGCCGTCGCGACCAGAGCGGAGGAAAATCCTTATCACCTGCCATACCCATCTGTGCTCATCGCGCGGCTTCCATAGCCCTTCCGTCAGATAGCGATCGGAAGACGTTCCTCAACTACGACATCAGAGGATTGGCAGTGCGAAGCATATGAGAACGTTGTGCGGCTCAACCTGCTGCGGCCGCAGTCCCGCTTTCAATCGCCGAGATCCGGATCCGCGAACGCGATCGGAAGCCGAGCCTCATACGCCATCGGAAACCTGCGCTGTGGAGCGCTTGGTAAAATCTCTAAGCCAGAACCTGACGTAGCGTCAGATTTGCATTCCGCGTTCGTGCTGTTAGGTTGAGAGCGGCTGTGGGCCAATCTTAGGTGACGCTCGAATGAAAAAATGGTTGTTTGTGACTGCGAGCGCCGTCGCGCTTGCAGCGGCGGTTCCGACTTTCGTTGCTGAGGCCGCCGGACCGGTCGACAGCAATGCGCAGGTCGTGAATGAGTCGGATGTTTGCAGCGCCAGCCCGGAGATGGCTTGGGTCTGCCGAACCTTTTATTGCTTATGCGACCCGGAGTGCAAACTATAATGAACTAACAAAATCAATTTTGGCAGAAATTGAGGATAGTGTCCTAGTACACTGGCCGCTTGAGGGCATAGCGGCCCCGTCCTCTTCCCGTGGGGGGCACTGTCAGATGATGCAAGGCGCGCCATCTTCAGTGTTCTCTCCATCGCCAATTCCGCTCGAGCGATTCAGGCCTCGTTCACGAAGGGGTGAGGGTTGCCTCTGGGCAAGCATCGAGTTCCGAATGCTGCCCTCACCCACCTGGAAAGAGCGGGCAGTGAGGTTAGATCACCCCGTCGTCGGAGCAGCGCCGTGCCCCGCCGCTTCGATCGCAACTGCCGCCGACTGCACGATGGCTGCAAAACGCGCCGCAGTCTGGATCGTCTCAGTACTGACGCCTGCCGCACGCAGGGTCTTCTCGTGGGCGTCAATACAGGCGCCGCAGCCATTTATGGCCGAGACTGCCAACGACCACAGCTCGAAATCGGACTTGTCCACGCCGGGATTGCTGATCACATTCATCCGCAGCCGTGCCGGCATCATCTTGTACTCCGGGTTGGTGGCGAGGTGAACGAAGCGGTAGTAGACGTTGTTCATCGCCATCACGGAAGCTGCCGATCTCGCTGCCGCGATCGCGACTGGGGTCATCACGGCGGCGGCAGCCGATTCCATCGCGGCGATCACGGCCGGATTGCGGGTGGCTATCGCGCTCGCCAACAGTAGCCCATACTGGCGCTGCGGCGACAGCGTCTCATCGGCGACCATCGACATCAGATTGAGCCTGACGTCCTTTGCGAAGTCGGGGATTTGTTCCTTCAGCTGCTCGATCGACGACATGCTGCCTCAAGCAACGTTCAGCGTTTCGCCGCCGATCTCGCGATTGCACGGGCAGAGTTCGTCGGTCTGCAGCGCGTCCAGAACGCGCAGCGTGTCCTTGGGGCTGCGGCCGACATTGAGATTGGTCGCATAGACATGCTGGATGGTATTGTCAGGATCAGTGATAAAGGTATAGCGGTAAGCGACGCCCTCGGGCGAACGCACGCCAAGGCCATCGACCAGCGCCCCTGTGGTATCGGCAAATTGCCAGATCGGCAGATTGTGCAGGTCCTGGTGTGCGCGTCGCCAGGCGAGCTTGCAGAACTCGTTGTCGGTCGAACCACCCAGTACGACCGCATCGCGGTCGGCAAAATCCTTGGATAGCCGGGCAAACTCGGCGATCTCGGTCGGGCAGACGAACGTGAAATCCTTCGGGTAGAAGAAGATGATCTTCCATTTCCCGGAAAAGCTGCTTTCAGTCAACGTTTCAAACGCGCTCTGCCCTTCTTCCTGCTGCGCGTGGAAGCCAGGCTTTACGCCTGTGATTTCGAACGACGGCAACTTACTTCCAATTCCGAGCATATTGTCCTCCCATGATCACTTCGTGCCGAAAACCGTGCTTCCGCCATGAGCGAAGCAAGCGACGTGCCACGTGATCTCGCGAGGCAGTTGGTCGAAGCAAACGGGACGCTTGCTGTGGGCATCTGATGCCGTGGAAGGCAAGACAAGCAGGCGCTCTCAGCCGCTGCGCAGCATCAGCTGTGCGGCAGATCGGTCGCCACGCGACCCTAAAGGTCTTGGGAGTTAGACGCGCTCCGCGGGCGCACCGAGGTGAAGCGCCAGAACCTGTTCCGGCGTTTCCATCACCTCGATGGTTTGAGCGTTGCTGCCGACGAATTCCAGGATCGTCTTGTCGCCCTCGCGCGACATGCCGCCGACGAGCGAGATGTTGACATAGTAGGGCTCCGCTTTGCCATAGCGGGTGCATTTGATCCAGAACTGCATCAGCAGCCTCCGTGACAATCAGCCTGCGGCCCGTAGCTCGCGCGCGGCCGCAACCATGTTGACAAGCGCCGGCCTGACCTCGTCCCATTTGCGGGTTTTCAGGCCGCAATCCGGATTGACCCAGAGCTGGCCGTCGGACAGGCGCCGCCGCGCCAGCTTGAGCAGCTCGGTCATCTCGGTCACCTCAGGCACCCGCGGCGAGTGGATGTCGTAGACGCCGGGTCCGATCTCGTTCGGATAGCGGTAGTTCCGGAATGCGTCCAGCAACTCCATCTTCGATCGCGATGTCTCGATCGAGATCACGTCGGCATCCATCGTGCCGATCGCGTCGATGATGTCGTTGAACTCGGAGTAGCACATATGGGTGTGAATCTGGGTCTCGTCCCGGACGCCGGACGAGCAGATACGGAAGCATTCCACCGCCCAGTCGAGATAGGTTGTCCACTCCGAGCGCCGCAGCGGCAGGCCTTCGCGCAAGGCGGCCTCGTCGATCTGGATCACGCCGGCGCCGGCGCCTTCGAGGTCTATAACCTCGTCGCGGATCGCGAGCGCGATCTGGCGGCAGGCTTGGCTACGCGGAACGTCGTCGCGGACGAACGACCAGTTGAGGATGGTGACTGGGCCGGTCAGCATCGCCTTCATCGGCTTCGCAGTCAGCGACTGCGCATAGTGCCACCATTCGACCGTCATCGGCTTCGGGCGTGACACGTCGCCGAACAGGATCGGCGGCCTGACATAGCGCGAGCCGTAGGACTGCACCCAGGCGTTCTCGGTGAAGACGAATCCTAAGAGCTGCTCACCGAAGTACTGCACCATGTCGTTGCGCTCGAACTCGCCATGGACAAGCACGTCGAGACCGATGCTTTCCTGCCAGCGCACGGTGCGTGCTGTCTGGTTCTGAAGGAAGGTCTTGTAGGCGGTATCACTGAGGTCTCCCTTGGCATGCGCGGCGCGTGCTTTCCTGATTTCGTGGGTCTGCGGGAAAGAGCCGATCGTCGTCGTGGGGAAAGCTGGCAGGTTGAAGCGCGCATGCTGCACCTCGGCTCGCTCCTCGAACCGACTGGCGCGCCGGCGCATCGCCTCGTCGATCCCCGCGATGCGGCTTGCCACCGTCGCGTCGTGAATGCGCGGCGAGGTCTTGCGCGCGGCTACGGCGGCGTCGGATGCCTTCAAAGCCTTTGTGATCGACCTGCGCCCGCTCGCAAGTGCCGTGCCGAGCGTGGCCAACTCCTCGACCTTCTGCACGGAGAAGGCCAGCCAGCTCTTCACTTCGGCATCGAGCTTGCCTTCCAGGGCAAGATCGATCGGCACATGCAGCAGCGAGCAGGAGGGCGCGATCTGCACGCGCTCCTTGCCGAGCTTTGCAACAGCGGGTTCAAGCCGGTCAAGGAGTCTGCTTAGATCGGCGCGCCAGATGTTGCGGCCGTCGAGCACGCCGAGCGAGACGACGCGGTCGGCGGGCAGGCGGGCGAGGTCATCGAGCTGCTCGGGCGCGCGCACCAGGTCCAGATGCAGACCAGCCACGGGAAGCGCGAATGCCGTGTCTTGATTCTCGCCAAGGCCGCCAAAATAGCTCGCCAGCATGATCTTGATCTGCGGTACCGCCCTGGCGATTCCGACATAAGCACGGCGCAGCGCGTCACGCGCCGCCTCGTCGAGATCCAGCACCAGGCAGGGCTCGTCGATCTGCACCCATTCCGCGCCGCTGCTGGCAAGCCCCCGCAGCACCTCGACATAGACCGGCAGCAGCCGGTCCAGCAGCGACAGCGGCTCGAAGCCGGCATCCTTGCTCTTGGCGAGCTTGAGAAAGGTGACCGGACCGACCAGCGCGGGTCGGGTCTGGTAGCCCAGTGCCTTGGCTTCCTCATATTCCTCGATCGGCTTGCGCGAGACGAGGCGGAATTGCTGATCTTTCGCGAGTTCCGGAACCATGTAGTGATAGTTGGTGTCGAACCACTTGGTCATTTCTTGCGCCGGCACGCTTTGGCCATGATGGGCATGGCCGCGGGGCGCATCGTGCGGGTTGCCTTGGACATCACCCTGGCTGCCGCGCGCCATCGCAAAATAGGTCGCAAGTGGCATCGGGCCGCTGGCCCAGCCATAGATCGCGGGGATCGCGCCAACCATCACCGAGGTGTCGAGCACCTGGTCGTAGAACGAGAAATCGTTCGACGGGATCACGGAGACGCCGAGCTTCTTCTGCCGCGCCCAGTTGGCGGCACGCAATCCGATCCCGGCTTCGATCAATGCCTTCTCGTCCGATGCGCCGGACCAGAAGCTTTCGAGCGCAAGCTTGAGCTCGCGGCGTGGACCGATCCGCGGCGTACCAAGAGTTGCGACCGCAAGTGAGGAGATAGATTTAGAGGACATTGGCTTAACCCCAAAAGTTGGGGGCAAAGGCCGTAGTGACACGTCTGGACTCGCAAAGACGCATGGAGGCGCAAGCGGGTCGCAACCGCACCACCGGGACACCCCGCCCGAGGACGTTTATGTTGTCGAGGCAGGTCTCCTGGCTCGCGGGTCCTAGCTGTCGTCCGGCCTTCCCGAAACTTGCGCTTCAGTGGCTGAAATGGACGATGGCTCGCCGCTTACAGTTGCGGGGGCAGCGCCGGCATCGCACCGGCTTCCCTCTTAGCTTCGAGAGAAAGTGCCTCTCGAAGAACCACGACGAGGTCACTTACAGACAACATCGCGGGCGCGTCAACTCACGTGAGTTGAGGGGCTTCGTCCACAGACGCTCACGAGCGTTGGGATGACGCTTCCAAAAAATTTGGAGAGATCGTCTTGCGGCGGTTGACATCCTGTCTCAAATCGCACCAGATATAGACGTCACGGTCCGCCATATCACAAGATTTGGTGGCTAAGAGGGAAGCCGGTGAACTACGGATCGATCCGTAAAAATCCGGCGCTGCCCCCGCAACTGTAAGCAGTGAGTTGCTCTCGCCCTGTTAAGTCACTGATGCCACGAGGCATTGGGAAGACGAGGGAGCAACGGCGACCTGCGAGCCAGGAGACCTGCCGCGACACCAAACACGTCCACGGGCGGGGTGTCCCGGCGGTCGCTTGCACGGCCATGCCGGTGGCACTTGCCGCCGGAATGACGCAGCGTCCCCTCGACATCCAGCCCCAACAAGCATCACGGGGTCTGCACGATGTCTCTCTCTCTCGATCGCGAAACAAAGCCAGCGCCACTCATCCTGTTGCGTCCAGAATCGCTCGCCGCGCCGGAAGCTGCCCCTCCGATACAGGTGATACGCCGTAACGGCACGGTGTCGAAATTCGACGCCAGCAAGATTTCGGTGGCGATGACCAAGGCGTTCCTCGCAGTTGAGGGACATACCGCGGCCACCTCGCGCCGGGTGCATGAGATCGTCGAGCAACTCACCGCGGAGGTCGTCACCGCGCTGTCGCGGCGGATGAGCGAGGGCCGCACCTTCCACATCGAAGACGTGCAGGATCAGGTCGAACTGGCGCTGATGCGCAGCGAGCACCACAAGGTGGCGCGCGCCTATGTGTTGTACCGCGAGGAGCGCACGAGGCAGCGCGCCGAGCAGGAGGCGGCGAAAACGGCAAAGCCGGCGGCAGGACCAGCGATCCAGGTCACGCTGCGTGGCGGCACCAAGGTGCCGCTCGACCACGCCCGGTTGGCGCTGATCATCAACGAGGCCTGTACCGGCCTTGACGGCGTCGACGCCGTGCCCGTCATCGCCGAGACCCAACGCAACATCTATGACGGCATCGGCCAGGATGAGCTGGCGCTCGCCTCGGTGATGGCGGCCCGCACCCTGGTGGAGCAGGAGCCGAACTACACCTATGTCAGCGCGCGCCTGTTGCTCGACAAGCTGCGCACGGAGGTGCTGTCCTATGTGCATGGCGTGCCGACCAGTGCGTCGCAGGCGGATATGGCCGTGCACTATGCCGAGTATTTCCCGGCCTATATCAAGACCGGGTTCACGTCCGAACTGCTGGACGCCGAGCTCGGCCGCTTCGACCTCGTGCGGCTCGCCGCAGCACTGAAGCCCGAGCGTGATCTGTCGTTCCAGTTCCTCGGTCTACAGACGCTGTACGACCGCTATTTCCTGCATGTCCGCGGTAACCGCATCGAGCTGCCGCAGGCCTTCTTCATGCGCGTCGCCATGGGGTTGGCGCTGCGCGAGATCGACCGTGAGGCCCGCGCGATCGAGTTTTACGATTTGCTGTCGTCGTTCGACTTCATGGCTTCGACGCCGACGCTGTTCAATTCCGGCACGCTGCGGTCGCAGCTCTCGTCGTGTTTCCTGACCACCGTGGCCGATGACCTCGACGGCATCTTCAAGTCGATCAAGGACAACGCGCTGCTCGCCAAATATTCCGGTGGGCTCGGCAACGACTGGACCCGCGTCCGCGGGCTCGGCGCCCATATCAAGGGCACCAATGGCGAAAGCCAGGGCGTGGTTCCGTTCCTGAAAGTGGCCAACGACACCGCGATTGCCGTCAACCAGGGCGGCAAACGCAAAGGCGCTGTCTGCGCCTATCTCGAGACCTGGCACGTCGACATCGAGGAATTCCTCGATCTGCGCAAGAATACCGGCGACGACCGCCGCCGCACCCACGACATGAACACCGCCAACTGGGTGCCCGATCTGTTCATGCAGCGCGTCGAGGCCGATAGCGAATGGACGTTGTTCTCGCCGGACGAAACGCCGGATCTGCACCATCTCTATGGCAAGCCGTTCGCCGAGCGTTACGCCTATTACGAGGCCAAGGCCGCGCGCGGCGAGATGCGGGTGTTCAAGCAGATCCGCGCCGTCGACCTCTGGCGCAAGATGCTGACCATGCTGTTCGAGACCGGCCATCCCTGGATCACCTTCAAGGACCCGTGCAACCTGCGCTCGCCGCAGCGCCATGCCGGCGTGATCCACTCTTCGAACCTCTGCACCGAGATCACGCTGAACACGTCCGACGACGAGACCGCCGTGTGCAATCTCGGCTCGATCAACCTCGCCAATCACATCCAGGACGGCCGGCTCGACGATGTCAGGCTGAAGAAGACGGTGACGACGGCGATGCGGATGCTCGACAATGTCATCGACATCAACTTTTACACCATCCCGGAAGCGCGCTGCTCCAACCTGCGGCATCGCCCGGTCGGGCTCGGTCTGATGGGGTTCCAGGACGCGCTACATATGCTGCGCATCGCGGTAGCGTCTGATGCCGCCGTCGCCTTCGCCGACACCAGCATGGAGGCGATCTCATATCATGCGATCTCGGCCTCGGTCGATCTCGCCGCCGAGCGAGGACGCTATCCGTCGTTCGAGGGCTCGCTGTGGAGCCAGGGCACCCTGCCGATCGATTCGATAGACTTCGTTGCCGATGCCCGCGGCGGGGTTGCGATGGATCGCACCAGCACGCTTGACTGGGTAGCCCTGCGCGGCCGCGTCACCGCGGTCGGCATGCGCAACTCGAACGTGATGGCGATCGCGCCCACGGCGACGATCTCCAACATCTGCGGCGTCGCGCAGTCGATCGAGCCGGCCTACCAGAACCTCTATGTCAAATCCAACATGTCCGGCGACTTTACGGTGGTGAACGACCATCTGGTGCGCGACCTCAAGGAGCGCGGGCTGTGGGACGAGGTCATGGTCCACGACCTCAAATATTTTGACGGCAGCGTCGGTGCGATCGACCGCATCCCCGACGACCTCAAGGCACGCTACGCGACAGCCTTCGAGATCGATTCGCGCTGGCTGGTCGAGGCGGCCGCGCGGCGGCAGAAATGGATCGACCAGGCGCAGTCTCTCAACCTCTATATCGCCAATCCCTCCGGCAAGAAGCTCGACGCGCTCTACCGTCTGGCATGGTCGCTGGGCCTGAAGACCACCTATTACTTGCGCTCGCGCAGTGCGACCCATGTCGAGAAGTCGACGCTGAAGGGCACCGACGGCAAGCTCAACGCCGTCTCGCCAGTGGCGCCGACCGCGCCGGTCCCGGATCTACCGGACGCCATTGCCTGCTCGATCGATAGTCCCGACTGCGAAGCCTGCCAGTAAGCAAAACAAAGGACCCCACATTATGCTCGACTTTACAGAAACTGTGACCACAGCCCGCCAGGAGCGCACGCCCTTCATGGCGCCGTCCTTTGCGGCGGCGCCCGCCGCACTGAACGAGGCAACCGGCCTCGGCACGATCGACCGCCATGGCGGCCGCGTCTCGGTCGACGAGAAGCGGATGATCAACTGCCGTGCCGACGTCAACCAGCTGCTGCCGCTGAAATACAACTGGGCTTGGGAGAAATACCTTGCCGCGTGCAACAATCACTGGATGCCAACCGAGGTCTCGATGCAGGCCGACATCGCGCTCTGGAAGTCGCGCGACGGCCTCTCGGAGGACGAGCGCCGCGCCATCAAGCGCAATCTCGGCTTCTTTGCGGCCTCTGAAAGCCTCGTTGCCAACAACATCGTGCTGGCGATCTATCGCCATCTCACCAACCCGGAATGCCGGCAGTATCTCCTGCGCCAGGCCTTCGAGGAGGCGGTGCACACCCACACCTTCCAGTACATCGTCGAAAGCCTCGGCCTCGACGAGGGCGAGCTGTTCAATATGTACCGCGAGGTGCCCTCGATCACCGACAAGGCGGCCTGGGCAATCAAGCACACCCAGCATCTCGACGATCCCGATTTCAAGATAGGCACGCCGCAGGCCGGTCAGGCGTTCCTGCGCGACCTCGTTGCCTTCTATGTGATCTTTGAGGGCATGTGGTTTTACACGGGCTTCGCGCAGATCCTCTCGTTCGGCCGCCGCAACAAAATGGTCGGCATCGCCGAGCAGTATCAATACATCCTGCGCGACGAGAGCATCCATTTGAACTTTGGCATCGACGTGATCAACCAGATCAAGATCGAGAACCCGCATCTGTGGACATCGGCTTTCCAGGAGGAAGTCCAAAACATGATCCGCGAGGCCGCCGAACTCGAGGCCGCCTACGGCCGCGATACGATGCCGCGCGGTTTCCTCGGACTGAACGCCGCATTGTGCGAGCAGTACATGCACTTTATTGCCAACCGCCGCTGCGCGCAGATCGGCCTGACGCCCGTGTTCGCGGAGGCGGAGAATCCGTTCCCGTGGATGTCAGAGGCGATGGATCTGAAGAAGGAAAAGA
Organism: Bradyrhizobium sp. INPA03-11B; assembly: GCF_040446015.1. Lineage (NCBI taxonomy): Bacteria > Pseudomonadati > Pseudomonadota > Alphaproteobacteria > Hyphomicrobiales > Nitrobacteraceae > Bradyrhizobium > Bradyrhizobium sp. INPA03-11B. Next base: position 1,000 of record NZ_JASGSR010000068.1, on the reverse strand, counting down.
ACTTCTTCGAGACCCGCGTCATCGAGTATCAGAACGGAGGTGCGCTCGATTGGGGATGAACTAATTTGCGGTGACCGGCGCCTATTCATACGTGCGGTACGAGCCGGCTGACGTAACGCCGGATATTGCCCCCACACGCCATGCTGCGCCGCCGGACCACTTTGGTCACTTTGGGAGCGAAGTGGTCCGGAATGCCAGATTGATTCTGATCGTTGTCGCTCTGATCATCGGGCGACTTGGTAATGCTGCCTGGAACGAAGCAAGCAGCGTACGAACCAAGGCTGCGGCCACTGCAAACATGTCATGCGAGGATCGCCTTCGAAGGGGCTTGAAGCTTACGCAGCGTCAGATTGTACATTCTCAGCCTGGGTGTTTTCCGAGTGAGTAAAATGGGCTGGGGATGGCAACAAGCGCAGGTGATGGACAAGACCCAACGGTCGGTGGACTGCTTCGACGAGTCTCGGTGGCGGAGTTCTGCTTGGCCGCATGATCTTGAACGAAGTCATCTGGCGAAGCCTACAAAACTTGCGGCGGGACCAGCGATCCAGCTCACACTGCGCGGCGGCATCAAAGTATGACCGCACGCGGCCGGCGTTCCTTGGTCTGCAGATGCACTACGACCGCTATTTCCTGCCTGCCCGCGGCAACTGCATCGAGCTGCCGGAGGCCTTCTTCATGCGGTTTCGGTGCAATGGATGCGCCGCAATGAAAAGAGCAACAAGGTCCGCCTCAATAAACCTCGCCGGCGCACATTGTTGACACTTTTCCGGTCCGGGTTGTGGAACAAGACGTGCGACGTGATGGTCGGGCTTCCAAGCGGCTGACGACGAGTACCACTGACATCCAGGCCTATCGTCGTCAGTGGCGAAGCCGTGAAACGGCGGAGAGTGTCAAGTCAAGCCGAAATGGAAGGACGTCCTCACGCGCCCTCGGATATAGGACCGGTGGAGGAACAGGATGAAGGCAACGCAGAGAGAATTGCAGGCGCTCAGGCTATTTC